>NZ_DF968228.1:0-50572 GCF_001270025.1 Streptomyces azureus
GAAAAAAACCCGCCACTCGAGCGACGGACGCCCCGCCCCTCCCCGTAGAGCAGATGTCAGAGCTGCTCCATGGGCCGAAGGGTGGACCGGATGGGTGTCGAGATCTGTGTGGAAGGGCTGACCAAGTCCTTCGGTCACCAGGTCATCTGGCAGGACGTCTCGCTGACGCTGCCCGCCGGGGAGGTATCGGTCATGCTCGGGCCCTCCGGCACGGGCAAGTCGGTGTTCCTCAAGACGCTCGTCGGCCTGCTCAAGCCGGAGCGCGGCTCCATCACGATCCAGGGCCGTGACATCACCAAGCTCCGCGAGCACGACCTGTACGAGGTGCGCAAGCTGTTCGGCGTGCTGTTCCAGGACGGGGCGCTGTTCGGCTCGATGAACCTGTACGACAACATCGCCTTTCCGCTGCGCGAGCACACCCGTAAGTCCGAGAGCGACATCCGGCGCATCGTGCTGGAGAAGATGGACATGGTCGGGCTGATCGGCGCGGAGGGGAAGCTGCCCGGCGAGATCTCCGGCGGGATGCGCAAGCGCGCCGGGCTGGCCCGGGCCCTCGTCCTCGACCCGGAGATCATCCTCTTCGACGAACCCGACTCGGGCCTCGACCCGGTCCGTGTCGCCTACCTCAACCAGCTCATCGTCGACCTCAACGCCCAGATCAACGCGACCTTCCTGATCGTCACGCACGACATCGCCTCGGCCCGCCAGGTGCCCGACAACATCGGGCTGCTGTTCCGCCGCGAGCTGGTGATGTTCGGGCCGCGCGAAGAGCTGCTGGCCAGCGACGAGCCCGTCGTGCGGCAGTTCCTGAACGGCCGGATGCAGGGCCCGATCGGCATGGCGGAGGAGAAGGACGCGGCGCAGGTCGAGCAGGAGCTCGCGCAGATCGACGACAGCGCGGGCGTTCAGGCGCCGGCTCCCCGCCTGCTGCCGGGGCCGGGCATCTCCCGGCCACCCCGCTGGGAGGCCATCGCCCGGCGCGAGGCGGCGCTGCACCAGAAGGAGGTGGCCGGCGCGTGAGCCTGTCACCGGTGGGAGCGCTGCGGCACTCGGGCAGCCTCTTCGCGATGGCGCTGGACGTCGTCCGGACGATTCCCCGACGGCCCTTCCAGGCGCGGGAGTTCATCCAGCAGACGTGGTTCGTCGCGAGCGTCACCATCCTGCCGACGGCCCTGGTCTCCATCCCGTTCGGGGCGGTCATCGCGCTCCAGATCGGCAGCCTCACCCGGCAGCTGGGCGCCCAGTCCTTCTCCGGGGCCGCCTCTGTGCTCGCCGTGCTGCGCGAGGCCTCGCCGATCGTCACCGCGCTGCTGATCGCGGGCGCCGGCGGCACGGCGATCTGCGCCGACCTCGGGGCGCGGAAGATCCGCGACGAGATCGACGCGATGCAGGTGCTGGGCATCGACCCCATCCACCGGCTGGTCGTCCCCCGCGTGCTGGCGTCGATGCTGGTGGCGGTGCTGCTCAACGGCCTGGTGTCGGTGGTCGGCGTGGCGGGCGGCTACTTCTTCAACGTCGTTCTCCAGAACGGCACCCCGGGCGCCTACCTGGCCTCCTTCACCACGCTCGCCCAGCTCTCCGACCTGTGGGCGGCCGAGGTCAAGGCGCTGGTGTTCGGCGCGATCGCCGGGATCGTCGCCTCCTACAAGGGGCTGACCGCGAAGGGCGGACCCAAGGGTGTGGGCGACGCGGTGAACCAGTCGGTGGTGATCACCTTCATGTTGCTGTTCGTGACCAACTTCGTGATGACCGCGGTGTACTTCCAGGTCGTCCCCCAGAGGGGTTAGCCGATGAGACTCATCGACCGCCCACTGAAGTCCCTCGAGGCGCTGGGCACCCAACTTTCCTTCTACGGCCGCTCGCTGGCGTGGACGGGGCGCACCCTGCGCCGCTACAAGAAGGAGATCCTGCGGCTGCTCGCCGAGGTGAGCTTCGGCCGGGGCGCGCTCGCCGTCGTGGGCGGCACGGTCGGCGTGATCGCCTTCCTGTCGTTCTTCACCGGCACGGAAGTGGGGCTTCAGGGGTACGCCGCGCTCAACCAGCTCGGCACCTCCAACTTCGTGGCGTTCCTCTCGGCGTACTTCAACACCCGTGAGATCGCCCCGCTGGTCGCCGGGCTCGCGCTCTCCGCGACCGTCGGCGCCGGGTTCACCGCCCAGCTCGGCGCGATGCGGATCAGCGAGGAGACCGACGCGCTGGAGGTCATGGGCGTGCCCTCGCTGCCGTTCCTCGTGACGACGCGGATGATCGCCGGGTTCGTGGCCGTCATCCCGCTGTACGTGATCGGCCTGCTGTCCTCGTACCTGGCCGCCCGCACCATCACCACCGGCTACTACGGGCAGTCCACGGGCACGTACGACCACTACTTCCAGCAGTACCTCCCCCCGGTGGACGTGCTGTGGTCCTTCGGGAAGGTGCTGGTCTTCGCCGTCCTGATCATCCTGGTGCACTGCTTCTACGGCTACTACGCGAGCGGCGGTCCGGCGGGCGTCGGCGTCGCGGTGGGCCGCGCGGTGCGGACCTCGATCGTGGCGATCAACGTCCTGGACTTCTTCCTGTCGCTGGCGATCTGGGGCGCCAGCACGACCGTACGGATCGCGGGGTGAGCCGCCGTATGAGGGTGCTGAGACTGCGGTTGTACGGCGTCGTCTTCATCGCCGTGCTCGCGTTGCTGCTGTCCTTGTCCGTCGCCGTCTACCAGCAGGTGTTCACGCCGGTCGTGCGGATCACGCTGGAGGCCGACAGCCTCGGCAACCAGCTCGATCCACGGGCCGACGTCAAGCTGCGCGGGCTGCTGGTCGGCGAGGTGCGCGAAGTGCGGGCCGACGGGACGAAGGCGACGCTCGACATCGCGCTCAAGCCGGAGCACGTCGCCCACATCCCGTCCGACGTGCACGCGCGCCTGCTGCCCAAGACGCTGTTCGGCGAGAAGTACGTCGACCTGGTCGCACCGCGCGGCTCATCGGGCCGGCCCATTCGCGCCGGTGACGTCATCACCCAGGACCGCACCCGCGTCGGCATCGAGGTCCAGCAGCTGATGAACGACCTGCTGCCCCTGCTGCGGACGGTCCAGCCCGGCAAGCTCAACGCCACGCTCTCCGCGTTCGCCACCGCCCTGGAGGGACGCGGCGACCGGATCGGCGACAACCTCACGCGAGTGGAGGCCTACCTGCGCCGCCTCAATCCGCACCTGCCGTCCCTGAAAGAGGACATCGCACGCTTCGCCGACGTCGCCGAGGTCTACGGCGACGCGGCGCCCGACCTGATGGAGATCCTGCGCAACACCGTCACCACCAGCCGCACGATCGTCGAACAGAAGGACCGGCTGGCGGCGGCGCTGACGTCCACGGCGACCGTCGCGGGCACCGCGGAGGACTTCCTCGACGCCAATGGCGACCGGCTGATCACCCTCGGCCGGGTCTCCCGCCCCACGCTGGAGCTGTTCGCCCGCTACTCCCCCCAGTACCCCTGTCTGCTGGCCGGCCTGGTCCGGCAGGAGAAGGTGTCCGAGGAGGCGTTCCGGGGCGGCAAGATGCACATCACGCTGGAGGTCGTACGGCCGCAGGGAGCGTACGAACCGGGTGAGGAACCGCGCTACGGCGAGCGGTCCGGCCCCAACTGCCGCGATCTGCCGCATCCTCCGGTGCCGGCGCCCGGCACCCACCTCGACGACGGTTCCAAAAAGCCGGGTTCGACCTCGGGCGGTTCGCTCGGCGTCTCCGCCACCCGGGCCGAGCAGCGGGCCGTCGGCTCGCTGGTGGCGCCGGTGCTGGGGGTGCCCGCGGACGAGGTGCCGCCGGTCGCGACGCTGCTGTTCGGGCCGATGGCGCGCGGGACGGCGGTGAGTGTCGCATGAGCACCACAGGTGCCCGGCAGACAGCCGCTCCGCTGATCAAGTTCAGTCTCTTCGCGCTGGTGACGATGGTGGCGACGGCCCTGCTCGCCGCCACCATCGTGAACATCTCCTTCACCCCCGAGCACGAGTACCGCGCGGTCTTCAGTGATGTCACCGGCCTGGAGGAGGGCGACGACATCCGGGTGGCCGGAGTGCGGGTCGGCGAGGTCGAGGGCATCCGGATCAAGGACCGGACGCTGGCCGAGGTCACCTTCACGGTCAGCCGGGACCGGCCGCTGCTCACCAGCACGGGCGCCGTCATCCGCTACCGCAACCTGGTCGGGCAGCGGTACGTCGCGCTGACCGAGGGCGCCGGCGACGGCACCCGGCTGCGCCCCGGCGGCACGATCCCGCTCGCGCGCACCCAGCCCGCCCTCGACCTGAACGCGCTGCTGAACGGCTTCAAGCCGCTGTTCGCCGCGCTCAGCCCGAACGACGTCAACCAGCTCGCCACCGAGATCATCAAGACCCTCCAGGGCGAGGGCGGCACCGTCAACAGCCTGCTGACGCACACGGCGTCGCTCACCACGACGCTGGCCGGCCGCGACAAGCTGATCGGCTCGGTGATCGACAACCTCAACACCGTGCTGGAGACGCTCGACAAGCGCGGCGCCCGCTTCTCCGGACTGCTGAAGCAACTGCGCCGGGTCATCTCGGGCCTGTCCGCCGACCGCAAGCCCATCGGGGAGTCGCTGGTGAGCATCGGCGATCTGACGGAGGCCACCTCGGGCCTGCTGAAGGACGCGCGTCCGCCGCTGAAGGACGACATCGCGGAACTGACCGACCTCACCGGGACGCTGAACGACAACGAGAAGACCGTGGAGGGCGTGCTGAAGAGGCTGCCGAACAAGCTCAACGAGCTCACGGGGACGGCGTCCTACGGCTCGTGGTTCAACTTCTACCTGTGCGACTTCGACGGCCGGATCGTGCTGCCGAAGACGAAGCAGGTGCTCACGCCCGAGATGCACGTGGCGAGGGCGAGGTGCGGGGCATGAGCCGCAAGCACCGCCCGGAGCCGCTGGTCAAGGTGCGGGTGGAACCGCCGAAGCTGCCGAGAGTACGGCTGCCGAAGATAAGGCTCGTGCCGCGCCGCAAGCCGCGTCCGCAGCCGCTGATCAAGGTCCGTGTCGACCCGCCGAAGCTGCCGAGGATACGGCTCCGCCGTCCGCGTCTCGGTCCCTTCCGCGAGCGCAACCCCATCGTCATCGGCGCGATCGGACTCACCGTCCTCGCGCTGCTGACCGTGGCCGCGTTCAACGCCGACCGCCTGCCGGTGATCGGCGACGGCGAGACGTACAGCGCCGCCTTCGCCGAGGCGGGCGGTCTCAAGCCGGGCGACGAGGTGCGGATCGCCGGGGTCAAGGTCGGCAAGGTCGAGGAGGTCGACCTGGACGGCGACCACGTCAAGGTCACCTTCAAGATCAAGGACGAGCCGGCGTTCGGCACCGAGACCGGCGCGTCGATCCGGGTCAAGACGATCCTCGGCGCGAAGTACCTCGCCCTGCACCCCAAGGGGCGGGGCCGGTTGGAACCCGGCAGCGAGATCCCGCTGAAGCGGACCGTCCCCGCGTACGACGTCGTGCAGGCCTTCAGCGATCTCACCACCACGACGGAGAAGGTCGACACCGACCAGCTGGCCAAGGCCCTGGACACCATCTCCACCACCTTCGAGGACTCACCGGAAGAGGTACGGGCGTCCATCAAGGGCCTGTCGAAGATCTCCCGGACGGTGGCCTCGCGCGACAAGGCCCTCGGGGAGCTCCTCGACCATGCGAACGGCGTCACGGGCGTACTCGCCGACCGGTCGGGAGACTTCACCGCCCTGGTCAAGGACGGCGACAAGCTGTTCAAGGAGATCAGCAAGCGGCGTGCGGCGATCCACAAGCTGCTGAAGACCTCCGCCGCGCTCGGCATCCAGCTCTCCGGCCTGGTCCAGGACAACGACAAGGAGATCGGGCCCGCGCTCAAGGGCCTCAACACCGTGGTGAAGATGCTCGAACGGAACCAGTCCAGCCTGGACCGGAGCATCAAGCTCCTGGCCCCCTACGTGCGGGTCTTCACCAACACCCTCGGCAACGGCCGCTGGTTCGACTCCTACGTCCAGAACCTGGTCGCCGCCCCGGTGGTACCGCGAACGGGAGGCACGCAGTGAGCAATCGCTGGAAGAAGCGCGCGGCCCTGCTGACCGCCCTGGCCCTGGTAGCCGCGCTCACCTATGTCCTGTGGCCGCGGACCGAGCCGGCCCGCGTCACGGCGTACTTCCCGCGCACCGTCGGCATCTACCCGGGCTCGGACGTCCGGGTGCTGGGCGTGCGGATCGGCGAGGTCAGGAAGATCACGCCGGAGGGCGGCCGGGTGCGGGTGGAGCTGGAGTACGACGCGGACCGCAAGGTCCCGGCGGACGCGCAGGCCGCGATCATCAACTCCTCGGTGGTCAGCGACCGTTACGTGCAGCTGCTGCCGGTGTACCGGAGCGGTCCGGTGCTGCGGGACGGTGACGAGATCCCCGAGTCCCGTACGGCCGTGCCGGTCGAACTGGACCGCGTCTTCGACAGCCTGCACACCACGGCCGAGGCGCTCGGCCCCGAGGGGGCCAACAAGGACGGCGCCCTGTCACGGCTGCTCGGCGTCAGCGCCGACAACCTCGACGGCCAGGGGAAGAACCTCCACCGGATGGTCGGGGACCTCTCGGAGGCGGTCACGACTCTCTCCGACGGCCGCACGGACCTGTTCGGCACGGTCCGCAACCTCCAGGTGTTCACGGCGGCGCTGGCGGCCGACGACAAGAGCGTGCGGTCGTTCAACAGCAGCCTCGCCAAGGTCGCCGAGCAACTCGCGGGCGAGCGAGAAGAGCTGGCGGCGGCACTGAAGAACCTCGGCACGGCGCTCGGTGACGTGTCCGCCTTCGTGAAGAAGAACAAGAAGTCCCTGACCTCGAACGTGGAAGGCCTGAGCAAGGTGACCAAGGTGCTCGTCACCCAACGGGCGGCACTGGAGGAGTTGCTGGAGGTCGCGCCGACGGGCATGTCGAACCTGAACAACGCCTACAACCCCTCCGCCGGCACCCTCGACACCCGCAACAACCCCGACCATCCGCAGGATCCGGCCTCTCTGCTGTGCTCGATCCTGAAGACGACCGGGGAGAAGACCGACTGCGGCGACCTGAGGGACCTCTTCGACTCCCTGCCGAAGGTGCCACAGGGCCCGGCGGTCACCGGCACGGTCGACCGCACCCTCGGCGGAATCCTGGGGGCGCGCGCATGAGGCCACTGCGCAAGGGCGGGGCCGTCGCGTGGGCGGCCGTCGGGACGCTGCTCCTGTCCGGCTGCGAGTTCAACGGCTGGTACGACGTCCCGCTCCCCGGCGGAGCCGCAGCCGACGGCCACGCCTACCACGTCACCGTGGAGTTCCGCGACGTCCTCGACCTGGTCCCGCAGTCGGCGGTCAAGGTCAACAACGTCACGGTGGGCGCGGTGGAGAAGGTGGAGCTGGAGGGCTGGCACGCGAGGGTCCGCCTCCGGGTCGCCGACTCGGTGAAACTGCCCGCCAACGCCATCGCCGAGCTGCGGCAGACCAGCATGCTCGGCGAGAAGTACGTGGCGCTGTCCAGGCCGCTGGAAAACACGCCGGTCGGCCGGCTCAGCGACGGTGATGTGATCCCGCTGTCCCGCAGCGGCCGCAACCCGGAGGTCGAGGAGGTGCTGTCCGCGCTGTCCGCCCTCCTCAACGGCGGCGGCGTGGCCCAGCTCAAGACGATCACCACGGAGCTGAACAAGGCCCTGGAGGGCCGGGAGAACCGGGTCAAGTCCCTGCTCAAGGAGCTCGACACCTTCATCGGCGGCCTGGACGACCAGCGCCGGGACATCGTCCGCGCGCTGAAGGCCGTGGACCGGCTGGCCAAACGGCTGGGCAAGGAGAAGACGACGATCGCCGACGCCGTCGACGCGATGCCGCCCGCCCTGAAGGTCCTGGCCGACCAGCGCCGCGACCTGACGAGGATGCTCACCGCCCTGTCCAAGCTGGGCAGGACCGGCACCAAGGTGGTCAACGCCTCGCACGACGACACGGTCGCCAACCTCAAGCGGCTGCGGCCGATCCTGCAACAGCTCAACAAGGCGGGCAGCGACCTGCCCAACTCCCTGGAGCTGCTGACGACGTACCCGTTCCCGCGCAACGTGGTGGACGCCATCAAGGGTGACTACGTCAACCTGCACATAACGGCGGACCTCGATCTGGCCGGCATCTACGGCAACCTGACGGACGAACCGGGCGGCGGGAACGGCGGGGACACCCAGGTACCGGAGCTACCCGAGCCCCCGGACCTGCCGGACGTACCGGATCTCCCGGACGCACCGGATCTGCCGGACGTGCCGAAGCCCACCGCGCTGCCGAGCGGTCCGAGCGTGCCGTCGCCCCCGCCGGCCCCCTCGGGCGGTGGCGGCCCGCTGTGCCCGCCGGTGTGCACCGCCGGGTACGGCTCCAGCGGCCACCGCACCGGGGGCGACTGGCCCGCGGGGATCAACCTCGAACTCGCCGAGCTGATGCTGAAGGGGGTCCAGCCGTGATCACCCGTACGGTCAAGGCGCAACTGATCGCCTTCGCCGCCCTCACCGCCGTGGGGGTGTCGTACGTCGGCGCCGAGTACACGGGCCTGGTGGACGAGGTCCTGGACCGCGGCTACACCGTGCGGGCCGACTTCGCCGACTCCGGGGGTGTCTTCCCCGGCGCCGAGGTCACGTATCGCGGGGTGCCCGTGGGCAAGGTCGGCGCACTGCGCCTGACCGGCCCGGACGGGGTCTCGGTCGCGCTCGACATCGAGGACGGCGCGCCGCGCATCCCGGCGGACACGCTGGCAGTGGTGGCGAACCGTTCGGCGGTGGGAGAGCAGTACGTCGACCTTCAGCCCCGCAGCTCCCGCGGCCCGTACCTGCTGAACGGCAGCACGATCCCGCGCGAGAGCACGCGGGTGCCCCTGTCGACGACGGACATGGTCCTCAGCCTGGACCGCCTGGTGAACTCGGTCGGCAAGGACGACCTGCGGGTCACGGTCGACGAGTTGGGCAAGGCTTTCGCCGGCACCGGCCCGAACCTGAGCCGCCTGGTGGACTCGGGCAACACCCTGGTCGAGTCGGCGTCCGAGGCGCTGCCGGAGACGATCGCCCTGATCGAGGACTCACGGAAGGTCCTGAAGACGCAGGCCGACCAGGGCTCGTCGATCAAGTCGTTCGCGCGCGACCTGGCGGCGCTCTCGGCCCAGTTGAAGGCCAGCGACGGGGACCTGCGCAAGCTGATCGGCAACGCGCGGCCGGCGGCGCAGGAGCTGAACTCGCTGCTGAAGTCGACCGGGCCGCAGCTGTCGGTCCTGCTGGCCAACCTGATCAGCGGCGGCCAGGTCACACTGGCCCGCCTCCCCGGCGTGGAGCAGGCCCTGGTCACCTTCCCGCTGATGGTCGCGGGCAGCTACACGGTCGTCCCGGGCGACGGCACCACCCACTTCGGCCTGGTGCTGAACGCCGACGACCCGCCGGCCTGCACCCAGGGGTACGGCACGGCACGCCGCGACCCCGCGGACACCAGCACACGCGAGGCGAACACCCACGCCCGCTGCACGCTCCCGCGCGGCAGCGAGTCGTCGGTACGGGGCGCGCAGAACGCCCCGGGCGCGTCGACCGCCGGCGGCGGCGCGAACCAGGCGACGTACGTCACCCCGTACGACCCGGAGACCGGCACCACCACCGGCCCGGACGGAAGGAACGTCGAGATCGGCTCGACGGGCGGCCAGCAGGCCGTGTTCGGAAAGGAGTCGTGGCAATGGCTGCTCGTTGGCCCCGTGGCATGAGGCCGGTGCGACCCAGAGTGATGACAGCGGGACTCGTCGCGGCGACCGTCATCACCACAGCACTGACACTCTGGCTGACCTTCGGCCTCTACGAACAGCGCGAGGCGGACCAGCGACGCCAGGGCATCCTGGCCGCGGCCCGCCAGTCGGCGCTGAACTTCACCTCCCTCGACTACCGGCACTACGACCGCGACAGCGCGAACGTACTGGCGGGCGCGACCGGCGAGTTCAAGAAGCAGTTCACCGCGCAGACGGACCAGTTGACGAAGCTGGTGGCCCAGAACAAGTCCGTGTCGGAGGGCCAGGTCCTGGAGGCGGGCATCGTCCGCTCCGACGAGGACTCGGCCCGCGTACTGGTGGTCGCCGACAGCAAGGTGACCAACACCGCCGTGCCCGAGGGGGAAGCGCGCACGTACCGGCTCCAGCTCGACCTCGTACACAAGGACGGCCACTGGCTGACGTCCGACGTCGAGTTCGTCGGCTGACCCACGGGCCGATTCGCCGACCGACAAGCACCGACGAGGAGTACCACCATGCCGAAGACGACCACCGGCCGCGCCCCCGGTCCCGGCACCCGCCGCACCATGACGGCGGCCGCCCGCGCGGCGGCGAAGCGCGCGGAGCGCGGCCATCGCGAAGAGGGCGCGGCGACGGCCGGCGACGAGGAGTCCCCGCGCCGGGCCGAGCGGCCGCGCGCCGGACGCACGGTCCTCGTCGAGGCCCCGAAGGACGGCTGGGACGACCCGCCGGAGCCGTCGCCGGAGTCGTTCGAGGAGGACGGGCCCCAGGAGCGGAGCGAGCCCGGCCGCGGCGGCCGTCGGAGGCCGCTCACCTTGGTCCTGGCCGTCCTGCTCGTCGTCGGCCTGGTCGCGCTCGCCGCCCTGGGATGGCAGTACCGCGACGGCCGCCTGACGGAGACCGCCCGGACCGAGGCGCTCGCGGCCGCGAGAAAAGCGGCGCCGATCGTCCTGTCGTACGACTACCGCCGCCTGGACAAGGACTTCTCGACGGCCCGCGCCCACCTGACCGGCGACTTCCGCGACGAGTACGGCAAGACCACGAAGACCGTGGTCGCCCCGACGGCCAGGAAGTACCACGGCGTGGTGAAGGCAACGGTCGCCGCCCCCGGTTCCGGCGACGCCCCGGCCGCCTCCGTCGTCTCGGCCTCCCCCGACAAGGTCGTGGTCCTGCTCTTCGTCAACCAGGTCACCGAGAGCACCCAGGTCTCGGGGTCCCGCGTGGACCAGAACCGGGTGCGGATGACGATGGACCGCACGGGCGACGGGTGGAAGGTGAGCGCGGTGGACGCGCTGTGACGAGCGGTTTCCTTCAGCCGCCCGAGTCCACCGCGGACCTCGGCGCCTCGGTGAACGACCCGGCCCACGCCTCGACCGTCTCGTGGGTGAACAGGTCCGTCGAGTACTCGAACGTGACCGTGATCGAGTCGGCCTCGGGTGCGATCACGACGTAGAGCTCGTTGCGGGCCACGCCCTGGGCGGGAAGGGGGAGCGGCCGCGTTGGACGCGGTTGGCGCTGGAGGCCGCCAGGACGATGTCGTTCTCCTCGCCGCAGAGATCGCCCAGCCACGTGGCGAACGCGGCCGCGAGGACGGTGTAGGCCGTGACGCCCAGGCGGGTCGCCGTGCTGGTCAGGCGGGCGGGTGTGTCGTCGGCGATGGTCCAGGTGTGCAGGGCGCCCCGGCCGGAGAGCTTGCCCGGGTGCGGGTGGTCGTAGGGGAGGGGCGGGCGTAGCGGGATGGTGTCGAGTTCCGTGCGCCAGAAGCGTTCCAGGACTGTCCTGCGCTCGTCCGGCAGTGCGTGTTCCGATCGGGCGAAGTCCGTGAACTGGGCGACGGTGACCGGTAGTTGGGGGTCTGTTCCGGATCGTCGCGCGTTGTACAGCTCCCCTAGGTCGCGCCTGATGAGGCTCAGGGACCAGCCGTCACACACCGCGTGGTGGAAGACCGTCACCATGACCCAGTGGTCCTCGGCGAGACGGGCCAGGCGGAAGCGGAAGAGAGGGGCCTGGTCCAGCGTGAACGGGGTGGAGGCCTGCTCGCGGCACCAGTGGTCCACGCGTTCCGCCTCCCCGGCGTGGGCACGCAGGTCGGCGATCGGCAGCGTCACAGGGACTTCCGCCAGGATTTCGACCTCGTACCGTCCGTCCCCTCGGCGGACCGGCCTGCCGCGCAGCGCGTGGTGGCGTGCCACCAAGTCGATGAGTGCCTGGTGCAGGACCTCGGGGTCCAAGTCGCCTCGATGATCAGAGCGACGGACGCGGGACGTCCGCTGGTGCCGACCGTGCCGTGGACCGGCGTGTCACCCGCTCCAGATGCCGGGCGAAGACCTCCCGCGCCTCCGGCGTCAGGGTCCGCAGCGCCACCAGTGCCGTGATGACGACATCGCACAGTTCCGACTGCACGTCGTCCCAGGTGTGCGTCACGCCCTTGCGCGGGTTCTGGCCGGTCGCGCCGATCACCGCCTGGGCGACCTCCCCGACCTCCTCGGACAGCTTCAGGATGCGCAGCAGCGCGTCCTCGCGGCCCTCGACCGGGCGGTGGGAGTCGAGCCACTCCCACAGGGTGTCGATGGTGGCCCACAGGTCGGGCGAGGGCGGGGCCTGAGGTGTGTGATCGTTCATGGGGCGGCAGCCTGCCACGAGGGTCTGACAGCGAGGCGCCCCCGACGGCTACTCCATGAACTCCTCTTCGAACAGCGGGTCCTGCTCGCCCTCCTTCGCCTTCCGCAGCCGCCGGGCGCGCGCCCCCACGACCAGCGCCGTCCCCGCCGCCGTCGCCGCGAACGCCGCCGGAATCATCCAGCCCCGGTTCACCGCGTGCCCGAGCGCGTGGTCCAGGGAGAGCCTTCCCGGGCCGGTGACGGCCAGGCCGGCGGCCGTGAGACCCAGCGTCGCCGCGTACTCGTAGCCGCCGCCCTGGTTGAAGAAGCCGTTCGGCGTGTGCACCGCGGCCGCACCGGCCATCGCACCGGCCGCCGCGGCTCCGGCCGCCGGTGTGGCGAGGCCCAGGGCCAGCAGCGCGCCGCCGCCGGTCTCGGCGAGGCCCGCCGCAGTCGCGCTCGTCTTGCCGGGGACGTAGCCGACGGACTCCATGAACTGGCCGGTCCCCTCGATGCCGTGCCCGCCGAACCAGCCGAACAGCTTCTGCGTGCCGTGCGCGGCCAGCACACCGCCCGTCCCCAGCCGAAGCAGCAGCAGGCCCAGATCACCCCGGTCGTAACGCCTCACGTCGTCTCCTGGAGCAGACAGCAGGAACAGAACACTCCCCGTCGCCTTCCCACCGTCGCACCCCCGACGCCCTCCGGACCCGCCCGGGACGCCGTTCGGGTGGCACGGGTGGCGTGGCGGGGCGGCCGGTACGAGGCTGACTGGCATGACGATTCAGACCACGCGCCTCAGCGATCCGGCCGTCCGCGCCTTCGTGGCAGCCGTGAACAACCACGACCGTGAGGCCTTCATGGCGCTCCTCGCGCCGGGCGCGACCATGGCGGACGACGGCTCCGACCGCGACCTCGCCGACTGGGTCGACCGGGAGATCTTCTCCTCCCACGGCCACCTGGAGGTCGACAACGAGTCCAACGGCGGCCGCGCCCTCATCGCCCGCTACAGCAACGACACCTGGGGCGAGATGCGCACCCGGTGGAGCTTCACCGTGGACGACGACGGCCGGATCTCCCGCTTCGAGACCGGTCAGGCCTGACACCCAGCCCCCACCGGGCCTTGCCTTCGCGTGCGCTCCAACTCCTAGCATCCCCGGGTATGGAAACCACACGGACGCTGGGACGCAGCGGCATCGAGGTGAGCGCCCTCGGCTTCGGCTGCTGGGCCATCGGCGGCGAATGGCAGGGGGCCGACGGGCAGCCGCTCGGCTGGGGCAGAGTCGACGACGAGGAGTCGGTCCGGGCGGTGCGGCGCGCCCTCGACCTGGGCGTCACCTTCTTCGACACCGCCGACACCTACGGCGCCGGACACAGCGAACGCGTGCTGGGCCGGGCCCTCGGCAAGCGCAGGGCCGACGCCGTCGTCGCCACCAAGTGGGGCAACGTGTTCGACGAGGCCACCCGGACCCTCACCGGCAGCGACGCCTCGCCGGCCCACCTGCGCCGCGCCCTGACCGCGTCCCTGCGCCGCCTCGGCACCGACTACGTCGACCTCTACCAGTTCCATCTGTCCGACGCGGACACCGAGCAGGCCGCCCTGCTCCGGGACGCGTGCGAGGAACTGGTCCGCGAGGGCCTGATACGGGCCTACGCGTGGAGCACCGACGACCCGGCCCGAGCCGCCGTGTTCGCCGAGGGGCCGCACTGCGCCGCCGTCCAGCACGCCCTCAACGTTCTCCAGGACGCGCCCGCGATGATCCGGCTGTGTGAGGAGGCCGGACTCGCGAGCGTCAACCGCAGTCCGCTCGCGATGGGGCTGCTCACCGGGAAACGCCGGCACGGGCAGCCGTTGGAGGCCGGTGACATCCGCAGCAGGCCCCCGGCCTGGCTCCAGGGTTTCGGTGACGGATCCGGCGCCGACCCGGAGTGGCTCGCCCGCGTCGACGCCGTCAGGGACGTCCTCACCAGCGAGGGCCGCACGCTGGGCCAGGGCGCCCTGGCCTGGTTGTGGGCGCGCAGCCCGCGCACGATTCCCATCCCCGGCTTCCGATCGGTCGCCCAGGCGGAGGAGAACGCGGCGGCGCTGGAGAAGGGGGCACTGACCGGCGCGCAGCTGACCGAGGTCGACCGGCTGCTCGGGCGCTGATCCTTGCGGGACCTTGGGCCGGTCTTTGAACGTTCCGTGCACGCCGGCGCGGTTCCGCTTCGTCACGTCGCGGGATTACTTCCCGGCCGGGGGCGGGGAGGCGTTCCAGATCCAGAACACCGACCGGCTGCTGGGCGGGGCGTGGGGCCTGCGGGCGTATCCGGGGCTGATCGGTGTGAAGAACGGCTACACGACCGACGCCGGCAACACCTTCACCGGCGCCGCCACGCGAGCCGGGCGCACCCTGCTCGTCACCGTCATGCACCCCGGCAACAGCGCCGACGCCGTCTACGAGGAGGCCGCCGCCCTGCTCGACTGGGGTTTCGCGCCGGGTGCGTCGGCACGGGCGGTGGGCACGCTGGTCGAGCCCGTGAGCGAGGGGCGGGGAGCGGAGCCGTCACCCGCGCGCGGGTCCGCCGCCATCGGCAGGGCCGCGCGCGGGCCCTCGGCGGGGCGGCTGGTGGAAGGCGCCGGGACCTGGTCGCGCTCCTGGCGGGCGGGGGCTGGGCGTTGTGGCGGCGCGGGGCGTCCGGGCCCGCGAAGGGACAGCACCGCGAATGACGTCCACCGGCCGTACGGCACCCGGCCTAGATGTAAGCGGCAGTCGCTCCACACGCACCGGTGCGCACCCCGCGGTCCCACGCGGGGTCCACCCCCACCCGGTGCCGTGGAACGACTGCCGCCGCCCCCCTGGACATGGCCTACCGAAGCCCTCAGACGGAGGTTCTCTGCTCCAACTGTGAAGCTTTCGTGTAGGCAAGTTGAGCATAAGCGTCCGACCGGCCGCAATGGTGCGGACTTTCGAATTCCGTTTGTGCAGGTTGACGAGTTGACGAGTTTCCGCTCCCGGGCTCAGCCGCGCCCGACGTACGGCATCGCCGTGGCCAGTACGGTCGCGAACTGCACATTCGCCTCCAGCGGCAGCTCCGCCATGTGCCGCACCGTGCGGGCCACGTCGGCGACGTCCATCACCGGTTCCGGGGCGACCTCGCCGTTCGCCTGAAGCGCTCCCGTCTGCATACGGGCCGTCATGTCGGTCGCCGCGTTGCCGATGTCGATCTGCCCGACGGCGATGCCGTACGGCCGCCCGTCCAGCGACAGTGATTTGGTCAGGCCGGTCAGCGCGTGCTTGGTCGCTGTGTAGGCCACCGAGTGCGGACGCGGCGTGTGCGCGGAGATGGAGCCGTTGTTGATGATCCGCCCGCCCTGCGGCTCCTGCTCCTTCATCTGCCGGTACGCCGCCTGCGCGCACAGGAACGCCCCGTTGAGGTTGGTGTCCACCACGTGACGCCACGCCTCGTAGGGCAGCTCCTCGACCGGCACACCGCCGGGTCCGAACGTGCCCGCGTTGTTGAACAGCAGGTCGACCCGCCCGAAGCGCTCGACGGTGGCGGCGAACAGGGCGGTCACGTCCTCGGGCCGTGAGACGTCCGTCCGTACGGCGAGAGCCGCGCCCCCCGGCACCAGGGCCGCCGTCCCCTCCAGCGCCTCGGCGCGCCGCCCCGCCAGTGCCACCGACCAACCGCCGCGGAGCAGTTCCACGGCGACCGCCCGGCCGATGCCGGAGCCCGCCCCGGTCACCACCGCGATCGCATTTTCCTTGGCATTCATGGGCCCGCAGCGTACGGGAGGACCCGCCATGCGGAACTCACCCATCCGTCACGCGAGTGCTGTGTACGTGTCGACCAGGTGTCGTCCTCGGCCACTCCAATGCCCCCTGAGCCATTCGTCAGGGGAGGACCGGATGACACCCGCAGCACACCCGTCCCAGCACGCCCCCGAACTTCGCGCGGCCGCCCGGCACATCGGCCGCCGCCGCTTTTTCACCGCCACCGGCGCCGCCGCCGCGCTGGCCTTCGCGACCAACCTGCCGTCCCCGGGAGTCGCGGCCGCCGCCGAACTCGACGCCGCGCGGATCACCGAGAACCCGTTCACGCTGGGCGTCGCCTCCGGCGACCCGCTGCCCGGCTCCGTGATCCTGTGGACCCGCCTCGCGCCCGTCCCCTTCCAGGCCGACAGCGGACTGCCCGCCGAGCGCGTCACCGTCCACTGGGAGCTGGCCCACGACGAGCGGTTCCGCCGCGTCGCCCGGCGCGGCACCGCCACCGCGCACCCCGAGTTCCACCACACCGTCCACGTCGAGGTGAGCCACCTGGACGCCGGACGCGTCTACTACTACCGCTTCCGCGTGGGCCGTTGGGTCAGCCCGACCGGCCGCACCCGCACGGCCCCGGACCCCGGCAGCCGCGTCCCGGAACTCACCCTCGCCGCCGTCTCCTGCCAGGCCTACCACGACGGCTACTACACGCCGTACGCCCATCTCGCCGCCGACGACGTCGACCTCGTCCTCCACCTCGGCGACTACCTCTACGAGTACGCCGTCAACCCGGTCGGCGGCCAGCGCAACTACACCGACCGCACGCTGCCGGACCTCTTCAACCGCGAGACCCTGACCCTGGAGGACTACCGCCTGCGGTACGCCCTCTACAAGTCCGACCCCGACCTGAGCGCCGCGCACGCCGCGCACCCCTTCGTCGTCACCTGGGACGACCACGAGACCGAGAACAACTACGCCGACGACGTCCCCGAGAACAGCGTCCCGCCGGAGGAGTTCCTGCTGCGCCGCGCCTCCGCCTACCGCGCCTACTGGGAGAACCAGCCGCTGCGCCGGCCGCAGCGCCCCGCCGGACCCGACATGCGGCTCTACCGCCGCCTGCACTGGGGCCGGCTCGCCCAGTTCGACGTCCTCGACACCCGCCAGTACCGCTCCGACCAGGCCTACGGAGACAAGGCGCACGTCCCCGGGCCCGAGTCCGACGACCCGGCGCGCACCATGACCGGGGCGACGCAGGAACGGTGGCTGCTCGACGGCTGGCGCTCCTCGCGGGCGCTGTGGAACGTCGTACCGCAGCAGGTCCTGTTCGCCCGGCGGCACATGGACGCCACCACTCCGTCGCGGGTGTCGATGGACGCCTGGGACGGCTACAGCGCCTCACGTCGGCGCGTCCTCGACGGGGCGAAGGCCGCCGGCGTCGAGAACCTGATGGTGCTCAGCGGCGACGTGCACGCGGCGTACGCCTTCGACATCAAGGACGACTTCGACGACCAGAACTCCACGACGCTCGGCACCGAGATCGTGGCGACGTCGGTCTCCAGCGGCCGGGACGGTGCCGACAAGCCCGCCACCTGGGACACCTACATGTCCGCCAACCCGCACCTGAAGTTCTTCAACGGGCGGCGCGGCTACGTCACGGTCGCCCTGGGGCAGGAGTCGGCACGGGCCGACTTCAAGACCGTGCCGTACGTGACCAGGCAGGAGGCGCCGGTCACGACGGCCGCGTCCTTCGTGACCCAGGTGGGGGAGCAGGGGCTCAAGCCGGCGTGAGCTCGGCCGCGAGGTCCTCGTCCGGGGTCTCGCCCGGGTAGCGGACGCCGACGCGGTCCCGGATCGCGTCGAGCGTCCGCATCACGGCGAGCGTGCCGTCGAGCGGGACGAGCGGGGACTCGGTCTCACCGGCGCTCAGCGCGCGCATCACCTCCGCCGCCTCGTGACGGAGGCTGTTGCGGGGCCCGTCCGCCGGGTCGGCCGTGAACTCCTCGGGGTCACGGCCGTCACGGTGCAGCACGAAGCGGTCCGGGAAGAAGAAGCCGTGCGGGATGTCGATACGGCCCTGCGAGCCGGTGACCGAGGCGGAGGTCGCCGTACCGCCGACGATGGAGCAGTGCACCGAGGCGAGAGCGCCGCTCTCCCAAGAGAGCAGTGCTCCCGTCTGGAGATCGACGCCCTCCTCGGAGAGCACCGCTCTCGCCGCGACGTCCGACGGCTCCCCGAGCAGCAGCTGCGCGAACGACACCGGATACACACCGAGATCGAGCAGCGCGCCCCCGCCCAGCTCCGGGTTCCGCAGCCGGTGGGAGGGCGGGAACGGCCCGGCCAGCCCGAAGTCGGCCTGGACCGTGCGCACTTCGCCGATCGCGCCGTCGTCGACCAGTGACTTCAGCCGCCGCACCAGCGGATTGCAGTACATCCACATCGCCTCCATCAGGAAGCGCCCGTGCTCCCGCGCCAGCGCGACGAGTTCCGCCGCCTCGCGCACGTTCAGCGTGAACGGCTTCTCGCACAGCACGTGCCGCCCGGCCGCCAGACACAGACCGGCGGCGGTCCGGTGGGCCGTGTGCGGCGTGGCGACGTAGACGACATCGATGTCCTCGTCCTGGGCGAGCGCGCTCCAGTCGCCGTAGGCCCGGGGGATCCCGAACCGCTCCGCGAACGTCTTCGCCGACGCCTCGGACCGGGACGCCACCGCCACGACCTCCGCGTCCGGCAGGTCGATCAGGTCCGCGGTGAACGCCGCCGCGATGCCTCCGGTCGCCAGGATCCCCCACCGCACCGTGTCCGCCGTCATTCCCGTCCCGCCTTCACCTCGTAACCCGAGCAGTCCGTACGAGCTGAGAGCATAGGTGGCGATCGACTCGAAAAGGGAGGGACTCATGCCCGAGGGTGGGGCGTCCATATCGAACACCGAGCAGGGGGCCGCAGCCGGGACGGAGCGGCCCAGCCTCACACCGCACCGCCGCACCGGGCTCCTGGTCACCTTCCTCCTCGGAAGCCTGACCGCCGTCCCTCCGCTCGCGATGGACATGTACCTCCCGGCCCTGCCGGAGGTCACCCGCGCCCTGCACGCCCCCGCCGCGACCGTCCAGCTCACCCTCACCACCTGCCTGGCCGGCATGGCGCTCGGCCAGCTCGTGGTCGGGCCGATGAGCGACCGGTGGGGCCGCCGCCGCCCGCTGCTCGCCGGACTCGGCGTCTTCGTCGTCGCCACCGTCCTGTGCGCGCTCGCGCCCACCGTCGAACTCCTCGTCGCCTTCCGGCTGGCCCAGGGCCTCGCGGGCGCGGCCGCGATCGTCATCGCCCGAGCCGTCGTCCGCGACCTGTACGACGGCATGGCCATGGCCCGGTTCTTCTCCACCCTCATGCTGATCTCCGGGGTCGCCCCGATCGTGGCGCCGCTCATCGGCGGGCAGGTCCTGCGCGTGACGGACTGGCGGGGCGTGTTCGTCGTCCTCACGGTCATCGGCATCCTGATCGGGGCCCTGGTCTGGACGAGGCTGCCCGAGACCCTGCCGCCCGCGCAGCGCCACAGCGGTGGCGTCGGCGAGGCCCTGCGCGCGATGCGCGGCCTGCTCGCCGACCGCTCCTTCGCCGGCTACACCCTCACCGGCGGCTTCGCCTTCGCCGCCCTGTTCGCCTACATCTCGGCGTCCCCGTTCGTCATCCAGGAGATCTACGGCGCCTCCCCGCAGACGTTCAGCCTGCTGTTCGGCGTCAACTCGGTCGGGCTGGTCGTCGTCGGCCAGATCAACGGCAAGGTCCTCGTCGGCCGGGTCAGCCTGGACCGCGTCCTCGGGATCGGCCTGTCGATCGTCATCACCGCCGCGACCGCGCTGCTGCTGATGTCCCTCGGCGTGTTCGGCGAGGTCCCTCTCGCGCCCGTCGCCGTCGCGCTGTTCGTGCTGATGTCCGCGATGGGCATCACCCTGCCCAACACCCAGGCACTCGCCCTGATGCGCACCAAGCACGCCGCCGGCTCGGCGTCCGCCCTGCTCGGCACGTCGTCGTTCCTCATCGGCGCGATCGCCTCCCCGCTGGTCGGCGTCGCCGGGGAGGACACGGCCGTCCCGATGGCCGTCGTCCAACTGGCCGCCGCCCTGGTGGCACTGGCCTGCTTCGTGGGAATGTGCCGACCCTGGAAGACGGACGGGAAGACGGACGGAAGCACGGCCGGGAAGACGGACGGAAAGACGGACAGCAGGCGCGTGAACACGGAGGGAGCAGACAGCTGAGCGCACCAAGACTGCGCGACGGCACACCGGAACGGGCCGGACTCGACCCCGGGGAACTGCGTCACCTGGTCCGGGAGGTCCACGTCCTCACAACCGGGCAGCGCCCCTGGGCGCCGGGCGCGGTCGTGGTCGTCGGACGCGGCCCGGTGATCGCGGTGGAGGAGGCGGCGGGCTGGGCCGTGCGGTACTCGGCCTACGACGAGGACACCGACGCCGGCGTTGAACTGCCCGCCGAGGACCGGGTCCCGATGACCGTCGGCACACCCTTCGATTTGGCGTCCCTGACCAAACTGTTCACAGCCGTGGCCACCGTGCAGCAGATCGAGCGCGGCACCCTGGGCATCGACGCGAAGGTGGGCGCGTACCTGCCCGACTTCACGGCGGCCGCCCGCCACGGCATCACCGTACGGCAGCTGCTCACCCACACCTCCGGGCTGCGGCCCGAACTCCCGCTGTACGACTGCGCCGACGACGCCCAGCGGCTGGCGGCGCTGCGCACGGAGGCGCCGGTCGCGGCACCGGGCACGTACCGCTACTCCGACCTGAACATGCTGCTCCTCCAGCACGTCCTGGAACGCATCACCGGCCGCGCGCTCGAGGCCCTCTTCCGCGACGGCATCACCCGGCCGCTGGGCATGACGGCCACGGAGTTCGGGCCGTGCCCCGGGGCGGCGGCGACGGAGGACCAGCGGCGGCCGTGGGCCAAGGCGGACCGGGGGATGCTGCGGGGCGAGGTGCACGACGAGAACGCCTGGGCGCTGGGCGGCGTGGCGGGCCACGCGGGCCTGTTCTCCACCGGCCGGGACCTCGCGGTGTTCTGCCGCACCCTCCTCGCCGGCGGCTCCTACGGCCCCGCCCGCATCCTCGGCCCCGACTTCGTCGACCTCCTCTTCACCCCACCCGGCCTGGGCTTCTCCCTCGACCAGCCGTGGTTCATGGGCGACCTGGCGGGGCGCGGCGCGGCGGGCCACACGGGCTTCACGGGCACGTCCCTCGTCCTCGACCCGGCGACGGACACGTTCCTGATCCTCCTCACCAACGCGGTCCACCCGCGCCGCCGCCGCCCGGACAGCGCGCCGAGGGCGGCGGCGGGGTCGCGGGTGGCGCGGGCGGTGCGGGGGATGTGAGAGGGGGAGCGATGATGTGCGGGGCGGTGATGAGGGGCCGGGCGCGAGCACCGCTCTCCTGAAGCGGGGGTCGTAGATCATGCGCGAGGCCCCTGATGAGCTCAGGTCGCTCGGCGGACAATGGCGGCATGACGTTGACGATTTGGGTCGATGACTGGCAGATCCAGTGCTGCGGACAGAGCTTCGCGCCAGGGGATGTCGTCTCCTGGACGCTGCTTGAGGTCGATCCGGAGGATTACGCCGACGTCGTTGGCAGCGAACGTGCGGATGAGATCGACTTCCGCGAGGAGCATCACGGCCAGGGGGAGGGGCACGCACCCACCTCGCTGGAGGTGGTGTCGATCGCCGAGGTGCACTGCCGTTTCGGGGTACCCCCGGGCGCTACGGACAAGGTGAACCGCCCCGTTCCGGGCACGACCGTGCTGGTTCCGGTCAAGGAGGCGGACGGGTGGGCGAAGGCCAGGCCGGACGTTAGCTTCGCGGGCTATCTGGTGACAGCCCGGCGTGCCACAGGTGGGCCGGAAGGTGCGGCTGCTCGCAGTCAATGAAGGAGTCGGCGGGACAGGCTTCCTGCCCGGTCGCTGTACAGCAGTTCCGTACCGCGACCCCAGCAACCGACCCCGTCCGGTGGCGTCCCTCCGGGGCATCGGGGCGGCCGGTATGACCGTCACTGACCGATCCGGCCATAGCTACGAATCGGGTGATGCCCACGAGAGGGGATGGTGCGCGGTCGGCTCTGGCAGGTCATCTGCTGGCCATCGACGAAGCCCGACCGTCGGTCAGGTCCCGGACGATTCTCCGGTCCGCCCCCAGGCAGGCCGGGGATGCAACCATTCCCTTCAGAGCTGGAGCCCCCGGAAGCCGACCGCACGCTTGGGGACCCTAAGACGTCGTTTCATTTGGTGAGTCGGCGGTAGCTGATGAGGGCTGCGGCTATGCCGACGAAGGCCAGGAAGTGTTCGGCCTTTCGCTCGTAACGTCGGTGCAGCCTTCGGCATCCGGCCAGCCAGGACACGGTCCTTTCGACGGCCCAGCGGTGTCGGCCGAGCCGCGTGGACGACTCGATGCCCTTGCGAGCGATGCGGTGGCGGATGCGGCGCTCGCGGAGCCATTTCCGCAGGTGGTCGTAGTCGTAACCCTTGTCGGCGTGTAGCTTGGCCGGACGCCGGCGGCGGGGTCCGCGGCGGGAGCGGATGGGCGGGATCCCACGCACGAGCGGCTTCAGGCCGAGGCTGTCGTGCGTGTTGGCGCCGGAGATGCCCAGCGACAGCGGCAGGCCGTTTCGGTCGGTGATGAGGTGGATTTTCGATCCCGGCTTGCCGCGGTCGGTCGGATTCGGTCCGGTCAGTGGCCCCCTTTTGCCGCCCGGACGCGACGGAGTCGATCGCGCACCGCGACCAGTCCAGCTCACCCCGAGCGCCGAGTTCGTCGAGGATGACGCGGTGGATCCGGGTCCAGACCCGGTCCCGGCTCCACTGGGCGAAGCGCCGGTAGACCGTGGGCCAGGCCGGCCCGAACACCGGCGGCAGCTGCCGCCAGGTGCAGCCCGAGGTGGCCACGAAGATGATTGCCGCCAGGCATTCGCGGTCCCCGGCCCGTCGGCGGCCGCCGCCTTGGGGGCGCATGCCCTCCGTCGGCGGGACCACCCGCCGGAACAGCGTCCACAACTCGTCCGGCACCAACCGCTCGACCAGATCCGTCATGCACGGCTCAACGAGCGATCACGCCATCAGGAACGGTGTCTAAAGAGGTGATTCAGCGGCGCTCGACCACGCCCGTTGGAACTCGTCGGCCGGATGGGCCACCGGCGGATCCGCTTCAGGAACGATCGCTTGGTCTGTCAGATCTGCCGTGCTCATGCTCCAAGTGCTCCCGAGCTGTACCGGTGGAGCTGGCCGGCCGAGGCCAGCTCGGCCTGCTTGTCGACGATCAACTCGCTGCCGTCGGGTATGCCTCAATGCGACCAGTTCCTGCCCGGTGCGCTAGCTCAAGCAATAGGCACCCCCTACTGGTTCGGGGGGCCTGCGGCGCTCCGTGGCCAGTACCCGCCGGTGACTGGGTGGGGTGCCGGTCGTCCTTGAAGTCGAACAGCGCGATGAGGGTGATGCCGAGCGCCATCAGGACTGCCCAAGCACTGCCGCCAGCCAGGACGCTTTGAAGCACGCCGCTACCAAGCCAACGGATCACGTGGCCGCAGACAACGGCGACAAGGTCCACGACCACAAAGAGTACGAAGACGGCGAGGGCCTTCTTCCGGTTGGGGCTCACCCCGGTAGCATGACCGTACGGCGAGTAATGGGCATCGAGACGGAGTACGGAATCTCCGTCCCCGGCCACCCCAACGCCAATCCCATGCTCACCTCGTCCCAGATCGTGAACGCCTACGCGGCGGCGATACACCGGGCCCGCAGGGACTTCGAGGAGGAGAACCCGCTGCGGGACGCCCGAGGCTTCGACATCGCCCGCGAGGCCGCCAGCCAGTTCACCGACGAGGCATGACGGAGGCCGCGGAACGGGCCGCCCAGCTGCCCGGTGCCCAGCCGATCCACCTGTACAAGAACAGCACCGACAACAAGGGCGCGTCCTACGCCACGCACGAGAACTACCTGATGAAGAGGGAGACCCCCTTCTCGGACAGCGTGCGCCACCTGACGCCGTTCTTCGTCTCCCGCCAGGTCTTCACCGGCGCGGGCCGCGTCGGCATCGGCCAGGACGGGCACGGCTTCCGGCTCAGCCAGATCGGTCCGGGGGAATGCGGCGGGACCGGATGCGATGGAGTTCGTGCCTCCGTACGAACTGCTGCGTCATGGTGGCCTGCCTGAACCACTTGTAGGAGAGCATCGACAACTCCGTCGACGAAGCCTTCGTGACTACTCAATCGAGTGGGTGTCACCCGGCACCGAGGCCCGGCCCGTCCCCCGCCCCGCGCCGACGCCTCTGCTGCGGGCCGCGGCCTTCGGCGGCGCGCTGCTGCCGGTGGCACTGCTCAACGCTCCGGTCGGCACGGACCGGCCTTCGCTCGCCCTGGCCTGCCTTCCCTGCTGGCCGCGCTACTGGGTCTGTGCGCCCGTTTCACCGCGGCCCCCGGCACGGCCGTACCGTGCTGGCTGTTCCTCAACGGCTTCGCCGTCCCGCCCGCCGGCATCCTCACCTGGGCCGGGCACCGCGGCAAGTCGAGGTATATGGCGACCTGGCTGTTCTCGATGCGCCCGGCGGTGCCGGTGTACTGGCGCTGGACCCCGACC
This sequence comes from Streptomyces azureus, assembly GCF_001270025.1. NCBI lineage: Bacteria > Bacillati > Actinomycetota > Actinomycetes > Kitasatosporales > Streptomycetaceae > Streptomyces > Streptomyces azureus. Next base: position 24,718 of record NZ_DF968228.1, read on the forward strand.
GTGGCGAGGTCTGAGGGGGAGCCGGAGCAGCACTGAGCCAAGAGGGGCCGGGCCGGCGTTTCGACCACAGCCGGCTACCGATGGAGCACCGGAGACGAACCATGGCCACTGCACACTCTCCCCAGCGGACCACACTCACCGACACGGCGAGGGACATGGCGACGCCGCCGTACCGCACCGGGCACGGAATCCGACAGGCTCAGCTCCAGCTCTGGTAGGTCCTGGGCCACTGACCGTACGGCACCGGTCGGCCCGTGGACGCGTCCAGGAGAATACGGTCGCCGACCGGCCGGTCCAGCTTCACCGTCACTGTGCGTCCACGCATCTCGCTGGCGCAGTCACCGTCGCTCGCCCCGGCAACAGATGCGGACAGCACCACGCTGCCGTCCGTCTCCAGCGCATTCACGGCGGGACCCTCGTCGCACGATCCATGGGTGGCCACGACGGTGACGGACCGGCCGTCCGCGGCCACCTCGACCAACCCGCCGAGCGGCGCCAGCACATCGGTGGGGATGTCCCGAGCCGGCTTGATCGGCGGCTCGGGGAGCTTCGAGGGGGTGACGGCGGCCCGCTTGAGCGGGGTGTCGTAGCCGTCCAGGGTGAACAGCCAGGCCGGGACCGTGGCAGGGCCGCGGCTGGTGACCAGGGTCATTTCACCCAGTTCGGCTCCGGTAACCGTCAGGCGCGGTCCGGGGCTGCTGTCGCGATCCAGTGCCTTGTACGCCTGCTGGGCCTCCATGATCTGCATGGTCAGCGAGCCGCCGGTCTCCCACTTCGCCTGCCCGTCCTTGGGCGGGGCGGCCGAGAGGTCCGCACGCAACTCGAAATTCCCCGTCTCGTAAGCACGCTCGTCGGCTTCGTTGCGCAGGCCGTTCTCGGGCAACTGGACTACCTCGCTCATCGGGTAGTAGCCCCTATGCCACTGCTCGGCTGCCTCGGAGCCGTCCCAAGCGTCGGCGACCTGACGGGCGCGGGCCTCCAACCGCGCCGACTCGGTGGGACGGGCCTCCGCGCCGGTACCGTCGGCCTTCTCACTGCCGCACCCCGCGACGGCCCCGGCCCCCACGGCGAGTGCCGCGAGCAGACGGACGGTGCGCGAGGTGTTCGTAGGCATGTGTCCCCCAGGGAATGACGGTGACGAGTGGAGTTGCGCGGCGGAGGTGTGGGGCCCTTACCGCCCTGTGACGTGCGGACCCCGGGCCAGGTTCGGTCCGTTCCCTCGCTAGGCCGCCTCCGTTATCGCATCGTGACGATGCTCTTCATCGCGGGCCGTGTGGTGCGGGCCTGTACCGTGCGTGCAGCGTCGGGAGGTACAGGCCCGTTTCAGCAGCCGTACGATCCGGCAGGCGTCCTCACCACTCCGCTGGATGCGGGTCAGAAGACCTTGAGGTCCTTCTTGAGGAGCACGTCCTGGACCGGGTGATAATAGGAAACGCGATCGGCTTGCGCATCCGTGTTGCCACAGGCGTAGTCGAGGTAGTTGCCACCGGAATTGATGCCCAAGGCGGTCGTCCCCGTGAACAGCGCCCCTCCGCTGTCGCCGTCCTTGCTGCAGAGGCTGGTCTCGACCATGTTGTAGAGCGTGACCCCTTCGTCAGGGTAGTTCACGGTGGTGCTCGGTTGGAGCACTATGCCGTCCAAGTCCTGGCTTGTGGTGCCCACGCGCTTCACCTTCTCGCCGTCCGAGACCCAGCGCGAGGCCGTGATCTGCGACGAGGTGCCGTCCCTGTACTGGACCATCCCGAGCGGGGAGACGTCAGCATTCGTGTAGTCGACCACGGCCCAGTCCCCGGGCTCGTACGACCAGGCCGTCACCGTTCCCAACTTGACGTTGCCGCTGTACCGGTACCAAGTGAAGTTCTGACCGATAGTGCAGTGTCCGGCGGTGAGCATGAACTTCTCACCTGAGTCGTTCTGGACGTTGAACGCTGAGCTGCAAAGCCAGTCGTCGGAAAAGATGCCGACGCCACCTCGCATGTCATAGGCGGCCGGCTCCAGCTTGCCCGAGCGTCTCTCGACGCGTACCGCGTCTCCGTGCACCGTGGCAACTCGTTCAAGCCGGGCTCGATCAGCGGTGGAAACGCCATCGTAGATCTTGACGGACACCTGGTTACTGCTCGGGTCAACGCCCCAGGACGTGTTAGGGATACCAGCCAGTCGATCCAGCTCCGCGTGGATGGCGTCGAGTTCGTTCGCACTATGGGTGACGACCTCCGCCGTGCCGCCTGCGCTCCGAACCGATCTCGCGGCGGCCTCGTCGGTGACCCCGACAACGAGCCGCCCGTCCTTGTAGTACACGCCGGCGCTGCGATCGTCTCCGAGCTCGGAGGCCACCGCTGCGGCCTTCGCCGGATCTGTGAGCGCCGTCGGGGCCGCATGGGCACCGGGCGAGACGAGCACGGTGAGCAGGCCACCGACCGCCGCTGCAATTCCCACGCCGCGTATGCCAGGTCTTCGCATCTGTCCCCCCAGTAGACGAAAAAGGGCACGTTGTGCTGATCAACGTGCCCGGAGAAGGGTCTCCCCACGTGGTTGCCGACGAGTAAACGAGAGCTGACAACTCCCCGACAACGACGCACAGTTGACCTGCCGGCCCAGCCTTGGGGCATGCAGGCCAGGGCTGCCCTGCGCACTCAGGCCGCCTCAATGACGCCGCCGCGATCCGCCGGACGGTCGAGGCGACCGAGGGGGCGGAGGAGCGGCCCAGGGTGTGCCGGCCGGCTCAGGGCTGTCCCGTAAATGATCTTCGGCAGGCTGGGGTGGCCTGCTGGTTTCTGCGTCACCCGGCAAGGACGAGGTTGTGCAGGCGGGCGATGCCGAGCATGGCGTGGTGAACGCCGTCGCCTTTCAGCCGGCAGTCGCGAAGGATCTTCCAGTCCTTCATCCGGGCGAAGACGTGCTCCACGCGGGCGCGGACTTTGTGGACGGGCGGGGGGCTCAGCAGGTCGACGGCGACGGTCTTGTGGACACGGTTGGCATTGATGCCGGACGTGCCAGATCCGTGCCAGGTCGTACGGGGAATGCGGGGAATTCCGGGGGCTGAGGTAGTCGCTAGCCCTGCGCTGTCATCGCTCCGCCGCAGGTCGGCCCGTTAATCACTCCTAAGGGACCCAAGCTTCCCAAGCTGAGGATTCGGCCGCACAGCGCCTGAGTCCATAGAGTCACCCCGGAGGAGGGCGAGATGTCGTCTCTAGCGATCACATGGACATTGGGCAGTCAAGGCTGGGCCGTCGTCAAGGTGGCTGATGATCACGGCGAGGCGGAGGCCATCGCTTCTTACATTGCTGACGGACCCGAGCAGTTCCTCTACGCCGTTGCCCGGCTTGTCCTCGGTGACGAGGAAACACGCGCCGAGTTGGAGGGAGAGCCACAGGTGTACCGGTGGTTCTTCCACAGAGACGGATCTGTGGTCGACGTCCGCCTGGTCTTGGCTGACGACGCCCAAGCTCAGGACAGATCAGGGGCAGTTCTCTGGGCAGGCCGCCACACAATCAAGGCACTCGCACGGTCCGCCGTCCGAGCCTTCGACCGAGTCGATCATGAGCAGGGCGAAGAAGCCTATGAGGCTCAATGGGGCCGGCCGTTTCCACGAACCGAACTCGAAGCTCTGCGAACCGCAATGCGGTCGCACCAGAGAGCCACACCAGCCAACTGAACCGCCTCCGAGGCGGGCCGGTGATCGGAAGTCTGGGCCGTCCCTGGGCCGTCCGAGGCCGCTCAACAGTGGCCAATGACGACCAACGACGACCACCAGGCGCGTGAGCCCACCGCCCCTGACCAGCAAAACCCAGCTCACCAAGATCCCCGACAACACCCAGGGGAAGAAGACATGGTGGCTCTCCAACTGGTACTGCGCCAACCACGCGAAAATCGAACGTAGTTGGAGCGGCAGCTAGCAGACGCAGAGCATGATGGGGCCAACCGAATGAGGTCACAGCCAAGAGGGGGGAACTGTGTATCTCTGCCCGCATTGCACTCAGCCCATCGAGCCAACAGAGCATGGACTCGTGGCTCCTCACCTCCTTACTGAGTTCAGCGAGCTTCGCTGCAAGGGAGAAGGCCAGCAACCTGTGTGGGACGAGGAGGGGGCGAGGCATGGGCGAGTTGCTGTAGAGGTCGAAATCCGGGTCAGAACGGGACAAGCCGATCCCATGGCAGTGACCCGCCAGCTCCTTCGTCGAGTTACGGGACAACCCTGAGCTAAGAGATCGTCTCAACTGGCTTGATCACTAGGCTGGCGGATGTGATGGCAATGGTGGGGCGTCTGGTGCCGGATGGGTTGTGGGAGTTGTTCCAGCGGGTGGTCCCGGCTGCGCCGGTGCGTCCGCAGGGTGGCGGCCGACGCCGCTACGGTGATCGCGAAGTGCTGGCGGCGATCCTGTTTGTGGCCACGACGGGGTGTACCTGGCGGCAACTGCCGCCGGTCTTCGGCCCGTCCGGGCCGACCGCGCACCGGCGGTTTACCGAGTGGAGCCGGGCCCGAGTATGGGGCAAGCTCCACCGCCTGGTCCTGGACGAACTCGGCGTGCGTGGCGAGTTGGACTGGTCCCGGTGTGCCATCGACTCAGTGAACATGCGCGCGACGAAAGGGGGGATCTGACGGGTCCGAATCCCGTAGATCGCGGCAAGAAGGGATCAAAGATCCACTTGATCACCGAGCGGACCGGTCTGCCCCTCTCCATCGGGATCTCCGCCGCGAACACCCACGACAGCCAGGGGTTCGAACCCCTGGTGCGCGGCATCCCGCCCATCCGCTCCCGCCGCGGGCCGCGCCGACGACGACCCGCCAAGCTCCATGGCGACAAGGGGTACGACTACGACCACCTGCGCTGTTGGCTACGCTCCCGGAACATCACCCCGCGCATCGCCCGCAAGGGCATCGAGTCCTCCCAGCGCCTGGGCCGTCACCGATGGACCGTGGAACGCACAGTGGCCTGGCTTGCCGGATGCCGCCGTCTGCACCGCCGCTACGAGCGCAAGGCCGAACACTTCCTCGCCTTCGCCGGCATCGCCGCTGCGCTCATCTGCTACCGGCGTCTAGCTGCGTGAGCCGGTTCATGCGACTCCGAGGAACCCCGGATCGGCGCCGTCGAACTGCAGGCACGAGTCGCGGCTCAGCCCCAGGAGTTCCGCCATGGGCACCGCTCGGCGACGGGTCGCCAGCAGATCCTGGCGGGCCTCAGCCGACCACAACGCCGGGAAGAACGACAATCCCTGCCGGCCGTTCAGCACGGACACCTCGCTGCGCCAGCCGTCCCACCGCAGGCCCCCATAGAACTCCTGGAGCCCTCCAGAGAGAATCCAGGACAGCCAGGCCGAGTGCCCGGCGCCCAGCGCCTCCCAGCCAAGGGAATCGGGGGCGAAGTACAGGATCTCGCCCGGCTCGCCGGGCCGACCGGCCTCACGGGGGTTTCCTCCGTTGAGGGCGAACACCCCGCCCAACACATCGTGCGCAACCACGAGTCCCGCCCCTGGCCGCCAGGCCGGATCGAACGTCGAGGGCATCGCGTTGATCTCCGCCAGGCCCGGCAGTCTCTCGGCGTGGGCGGCACCCGGGCTTCCGAAGATCCGCAACCAGCCGCTGTCGACCAGCAGACCGCCGCTATTCAAGACGATCCCGCCCAGATTCGACCGGGCCGAGACCTGGAGCTGCAACAGCGAGGCACGGCCTGTCTCGGCATCTCCGGGCAGCACCTCAACTGGTACGTCAGTGCCGGACAGCTCCTGGAGAAGGAGCGGCCAGGCTGGATCATCGACGTTGAGCAGCTCATCGACCTCGCGCATCCCCGCATCGTCGCACCAGCACTGAAGACGCAGTCCGCCGGGGCACCTTCACTTCGATCCACCAAACGAGATGATCTCTAGGGACTGCTGCACGGATAAGTGACACCTGACCTGGCTTGCTGAGAGGCGGCCTGGAAGGACGTTGCAGTGCCCAAGCCGTATCCGAAGGAGTTCCGCGAGGACGTCGTGCGGGTCGCGCGCAACCGTGAGCCCGGCGTCACGCTGGAACAGATCGCCGCCGACTTCGGGGTCCACCCGATCACGCTGTCGAAGTGGCTGCGCCGCGCCGAGACCGATGAGGGCGCCAGGCCCGTGACGGCGTCGGGTGAGTTGGCCGAGCTGCGCGAGGCCCGCAAGCGCATCCGGCTGCTGGAGCAGGAGAACGAGGTCCTGCGGAGGGCCGCGGCGTATCTGTCGCAGGCGAACCTGCCGTCAAGATGATGTACCCGCTCGTCCGCGAGCTGGCCGCCGCCGATGCCCCTCACCGGGTGCCGGTGGCGGTGACGTGCCGGGTGCTCGGGCTGGCCCGCCAGCCCTACTACCGGTGGCTGGCCTCACCGGTCACCGATTCCGAACTCGCCGAGGCTCACCGGGCCAACGCGCTGTTCGACGCGCATCGCGACGATCCCGAGTTCGGTCACCGCTTCCTTCTCGACGAGGCCCGGGCCGCCGGTGAGTCGATGGCTGAGTGAACCGCCTGGCGGATCTGCAGGGACAACGGCTGGTGGAGCGTGTTCGGCAAGCGCAGAGGCCGTGGGAAGAACGCCAAGGCCGGGCCGCCTGTCCATGATGATCTGGTGCGGCGGGACTTCACCTCAGCCGGGCCGAACCGGTTGTGGCTGACGGACATCACCGAGCACGCAACCGGCGAGGGCAAGCTGTATCTGTGTGCCGTCAAGGACGTGTACTCAGGCCGCATCGTGGGCTATTCCATTGACGCCCGGATGAAGTCCAGTCTGGCGGTGAGAGCCCTTGAATCCGCGGTGGCCCGCCGCGGTCGGGTCGCCGGATGCATGGTTCATTCCGATCGCGGGTCGCAGTTCCGCTCACGGAAGTTCGTGTCCGTTCTCGCACGTCACGACCTGGTCGGCTCCATGGGCCGGGTCGGTGCGGCCGGCGACAACGCGGCTATGGAGAGCTTCTTCGCGCTGCTGCAGAAAAGCGTCCTCGACCGCCGTGCCTGGGCCACCCGCCAGGAGCTGCGGATCGCGATCGTCACCTGGATCGAGCGGACCTACCACCGACGCCGGCGGCAGAGACGCCTGGCCCGATTGACCCCCGTCGAGTACGAGACCATCATGACCCCACCCGCAGCCCTGGCTGCATAAACCCCCACTGTCACCCGATCATGCAGCAGTCCCCTAAGTATCACGGGCGGGGGCGCTGGATGAAAGGCTTCACTCCAGTCGATGAGTTCAGCACCAGGTACCGTGGCGAGTCCTGGCACTGGATGGTTGTTACGCACGCTGCCAACTACTTGTGACGCTGACAGCGGCCCGTCAGTGGAGCACGGCTCGCCCAAGGCCGACCGGATTGGTTCGCAGTTTCAATCCTGCCTCAAATCCAGCACGATATTGCACACGCGGCCTCAGCGGCTGTTCCTTGGCCCGATCCAATTAAGGGCGTTAGCTACAGCCAGTGCGATGGCAAAAGCGCCGGCAAAAGTGACAGCGCCATACCGCACACATTCCCATGGATTACAATGCGCCGCTTGGGCCAGCACGACAGAGGTCAATGCCGCCACGAGAGAAACCAAGAGCACAATAGAAACATTGTGCCCCTTGCAGTTATGCCCAGCCACTTCAGTGACCCCTTCTTTCTTATGGGGCCATCTTCGTGTGCGCAGGTGCACCAGAAGACGGCCTCACTTCGGCCATTAACTGATGTCCTGCGCAGTTCGCTCGTACTACGCTCTCCCTGTTGTTGACATAACGGAGCCACTGGGCTGCCGGTGCCCCGGGAGACTCGGGCGGGCACGCCCCAGAAGATAGCCGCCCCTTCACACGCCAGCAAGTCCGCTGGCTGCAGGCTTTACTCCCCTGAACCCGCAGCTGGGAAAGGTCCCACAGTGGAGGCGACACACGCGGAGATGTCCGTTTCCACGCCCGCCGCCAAGCCCTCCTCGCAGAGACGGCCTCCCTTCTCGCGCAGGTCCAGGTAGAAGCGCGTGAACTTGCCGTCCTGCCTGAGACCGTGGATGCGTTCGTCGATGTAACCAAGGTCGTTCAGAACCTTCCTGACCTTGGCAGGGGTGGGCTCCGAAACCGCCTGCAGCGCCTGGACAATGCGCTGTTCGTGCTGGACGCTCATGCACCAGTCTCGGTCGTTCAGCTCCGCCCCGGGACCCGTGGGGGCGCCAGGCTCGATCGGGACAGCCGGAGGGGTCTCGCCGGGGGCGAGGCTCTCCTTCTCCTCCTTCGCCGAGCCGGCTGGCCTCTTGTCAGACGGGCCTGGCCCAGTCGCGGTCTCGGTCTCGGTCTCAAGACATGGCTGCGCAACCTTGTCGAGCATCGCCATGAACCCCGCCTGCTCGGGCCCCGAGGATGTGGCACTCTCCTCGGCGCTGACGCTGCGACCCGGCTTGCTCTCAGACCCACCGTCACTCGGGCTCTCGCTCCCGCAGCCGGCAAGCGCCAAGGTAGCGAGTGCGGTTACCGTCAGGGCACGCCGGGGGCGGACAAGCGGGCTGATGGAAGCGAAGATCGGTGTCATGGACACAGTCTCCGGTCGACGTCGCGCGCCCCACATGGGTATGCGTACTCATACACACAAACACTCACGGAACGTGGCTGTGAAATTTTCCTACGTCTCATCCGCCTCACCACGTAGGACACGGTCTTAGTTACTGGTCTTGATGCCGGGTCATGCTTCCCGATCGGCAACATCCGACACAGGCAAGCCGAGGGCAATCGTCACGCTGTGAGCTTGGACGGACCGCGCTACCCTTTGGCTCGGCCAGACGCAAGATGAGTACGGCAACTTCGTATGGGCCGGCCCGCTTGCCTCGTACCAGTCCGCACCCTTGGGCGAGCCGCGAAGCACACAGTTGCCCCCAGCCACCGGGCCACAGCCGCCCCAACCATCGGCCAGAGCAGCATTGGTGCGTGTCTAACTGCGTGACAACGTCGACGAACGACGGCGGACGAACACAAACGTCTGCGGACCATTCAGCGCAGGTGGTAGCCACACCGGCCTAAGAAGCTGTTGTCTTTTCGATCTTGAGCGGTGGTGGTCGAACGCGGATTCCCGGTGGGTGATCTCGCGGTGGGGAGGGCGTGAAGGTAGGACCTCCTGATGTTGCTCGGTGATTCGACACCAACGAGCTGTTCAGGAGGCCCTACCGGTATGCACCAAGAGCCCTACAACACCGAACCGGGACTCCCCTTCGACGCGCATCTCTCAAGATCGGAAGGACAAGCTGCTTAGCGTTGTTAGTCCAGGATGGACTCGTCGAAAACGGTCTCCGACCACTCCAACGTGTTAAGGTCCTGCTGCCAGGCACGGCGCTCAAGTCCGATGGTCGCGATGGTGTGAAAGTTCTTCCCGTCGATCCGGAAATCCGTCGTTTTCACCTCACCGTCCTTAGACCAGACAATCTCAGGGATCCACACGCAGTCGCAGGTACGGGTCTCCACCGTGAGGTCGATATTTAGTGTTCTCCCACCTATGAGCTCTTGAGGCAATGCTTCCTCGCCTTCAAAACTCACGGTCGCGAAGTCGGCGCCGCCATCAAGGTCGGCATAGGCTCTTAGCTCTACGGGGCCTCCTCCGCACTGGCCGTTCTGCAATCCGACCAATGTCGCTTCGTCAGCAGTCGGAGCCGGTTTTCGTTCGAGGATCTTGATCCGCAGCTCCTTGACCTGCAGCGGCCTGTTATCGACAGGCTGGACATCAATACTGAGATGTGTGCTGGCGGGGTCTCCCGCTGTGTCATCGTTGATGAGCTCTGGATCCGGGCTACCGTCTTCTAACACGGGTATGTTGCTGAAGTCGTTGGGGGGCTTGTTCACTACCCATGCCTCCCACGGGCACAGATAGCCGTTACGTAAATACTGAATGCCCTGTGCCTCTGCCTCAGACTGGTCTGCTCGTCTGCCTGTCGCCGATGAGGACGGAGCACCAGGTACAGGGGAAGGGGACACAGGCGCCGACGACGATACGGAGCCGGATGGCTGCACGCCCGGCTTGGTAGAGACCGCAACCCTCGGCGAGCGAGAACCGGACACATACAGGGGTGGCTTGTCTTCTTTGAACTGATCACTAATCCATGAGAAACCGCCAGCAATCCCAAGCCCGGTGACCGATACGACAACCGGCGCGATGATCGCCGTGGCGGTAAAGTTCCCGTCCCTCAAAGGCAGATACCGCCGCCAGCCGCCCCCGGTACTCGCGTTGGGCTCTGTCTGCCCGTCGGGCGCAGGCTGCACAGGTGCAGGCGCCGGGGGTGGGGACGCGTGCGGCTGGCACGACGGTTCCGGCGCTGCTCCACCATGTGGTAGCTCTGGTGAGTCAGGTGATAGCGAGGTGTTGTCTGACATGAGGGCCTCCTGTAACAGGTGGAGTCGTCGTCTCAGAAGACGTCCCATCGAATGCTGCGTTAGAAACTCGTATCTTTTCGATCTCGAGCGGTGGTGGTCGAACGCGGATTCCCGGTGGGTGATCTCGCCGTGGGGAGGGAATGAAGGCAGGGCCTCCTGAACAGCTCGTGGGTGTCGGATCCATAGTGCGTCAGGAGGCCCCGGTGCCGCAGTCTTCCGGGCCAGTGCTGTTGGAGTCCAACTCGGCTGCTCTGTCGTGTGATTGCCTCGCGCATGTGTACGGCAACGCGGCCGACCGGCCCGAGCGGCAACGTCGATACCCGACGGACATGACGGACGCGGAGTGGGCAGCGATCCGGCCGCTGCTGCCGGTGCCGGGCTGGATGAGCGGCCGGGGCGGCCGACCGGAAGGGTATTGCCACCGGGCGATGCTGGATGCGATCCGCTACCTGGTAGACAACGGGATCAAATGGCGTGCCATGCCGGTCGACTTCCCACCGTGGGACCGGGTATACGCCTTCTTCCGCCGCTGGCGCGACCATGCTCTGGTCAATGAGTTCCATGACCGGCTACGCGCGCAGGTCCGCGAAGGGCTGGGTCGGGACGTGGAGCCGACGGCCGGCGTGATCGACTCGCAGTCAGTCAAAGCGGACGCGGTCGTCGGGTCGGACAGCCGCGGTTTCGACGGCGGCAAGCTGATCAACGGGCGCAAGCGGCACGTCGTCGTCGATACCCTCGGCCTGCTGCTGGGGATGATGGTCACGAGCGCGGATGTCGGCGACCGCACAGCCGGCCAGGTCCTGCTCACGCAGGTGGCCGACGCCCACCACCGCCTCGCCCTCATCTGGGCTGACGGCGGCTACACCGGCAGCCTCGCCGAATACTGCCTGGCCACGCTCGCCCTGGTCCTGGCAATCGTCAAACGCAGCGACGATCAGCGGGGCTTCGTGGTCCTGCCCAAGCGGTGGATCGTCGAGCGCCTCTTCGCCCACCTGATGCGAACCCGCCGCCTGGTCCGCGACTTCGAGCGGCGCACCACCAGCGCCGAGGCGATGATCTACTGGTCGATGACCCTGCTCATGACCCGCCGCCTGGCCCGGTCACACCGGCAGCGAGGGTGAACCGGCCCGGCTGCTGCTCGGCCAGCCAGCCGCGGGCGACCAGTCGTTTCGCCTTCGACCGGAGTGCCTCCACCCGCGCCGGCACCACGTCCATACCGAACGCGGCGGCCATCTCCTGGCAGGTCAACGGGTCTTGGCCAAGCCGGGCCCGCTCCGCGAGCGCCTTGAGGATGCGCTGGTAGTCGACCGACAGCACCGACCAGGCCAGCCCCTGGCGCCACATGGGCACCTGCGACTTCGCCTTCGCCGCATCCCGGGGCGCCGACTGCGCGTCCGCATCCCGCGAATCGTCGGTGATCTCTGCGTCGGCGGTGGTGCCGACGTCCGGAGCCAGCACCGTATCGACCCGCCTGCGGGCGATCGCCCACTCCTGCCATTCCTGCTCGGCCTCGGCCAGTTCGGCCTGGATACGGTCCGCCTCCTCCCGCAGCCCGTCGACCCGACGGCGAGCGGCGAGCTCCTGCTGTTCCAGTAGTCCAACGACCGACGGCATCCGCGACCTCCCGGGGAACGACGACCCGACAGGCCACCACTCCCACCGAATCACCCACCCCATGCCCGACCAACGGAACCGCGGCGATCACGTTCGGAAAGACAACAGCTTCTAAGGCAGCGCCCCCACCCAAGTTGCTTCGGGGCGAAGAGGTCGCGGGTTCAACCCCAGGCAGCAACAGCACCTTCGGTCACCTGAGACCGTTGCTGCTTCCACGGGCCCTTTCCGTTCCCGGCCGCCTTTGCTCGGCGCCGCTGGTGTAATCCCACTATGGACGCAACCGTCGCAACTCTGATCGGTACCACTATCGGTACGGTCGGCGGGCTGGCCGGTGGGCTCTTCACCGCCTTCCTCCAGAACCGACAGGCACGAGTCCAACTTGAGGTCGAGGAACGGCGCCGCAGAGACGACCTACGGCGCGAAGCATGCAACGCCTTCGCCAACGCGGCTCACCAGTACCGGATGCACTGGTGGCACCTCAACTCCAAGTTGGGCAAGGGAGACGCCGATCGGGAACTGTTCGACGGGAGCGCCGCCCTGTGGACTGAGGTGACGGCTGCACACAGCCGGGCAGCGATTGCCGGGCCGACGAAGGTCGCGGAGGCTGCCGACCAGTTGTTGGCGCAGCTGCACGCGATGGACAGCGCCGGCACGGAGTGGTTCTCTAGCGTTGAGTCCGGATTTCAACATAGTGTGGACGTGCTCCGGGATGAGCTCCTGGCCGCGAGGCGTGCCGTCCGGGTCGGAGCATTCGCGTCCGTCGTTCGGCGGGAACTCGGCAACGACGGATCGTAGTTCACAAGCCCTCTTGCACAATCCCAAGGGATCCGCGGCACCCACTCGCCCGAGAAGGCGGTCACAAGGCAGCGCCGCCGACCGCAACGACGGCAGCGGCGCCCGGTGACCCGGCGCGGGGCTGGCGTTAGACGATCGGACCGGCACACCAGGGCCTGCCCGCATCTTCTTAAAGCGGGTGTCGCATGTTCGAATCCTGCCGGGGGCACCCTGCATGAGATGCCCAGAGACCCCGTCACCAGCGGAAACGCTGAGGTCGGGGTCTTCAAGCGGCGCTCAAGTAGGTGAGTCCGGATTTCCTCACCGGGTTGCTCTCAGTTCGTTTCGTCTTGCTGCTGCCAGACACGAGGCCAGTTGCCGGACGGTGGAGGGGGCCCCAAGATGCCCAGGTCACGCCGTGCGAGAGCATAGAAGTCATCACGCGCTCGGCTCATCTGCCCGACTGCTCTCTCCCAGCCGGCAGGGTCGTCCTTCAGGCCGCGAGCATAAAGTTCGACGTTCCACACAGCTTCATGCCACTTACGAGCCGCCCCTATGGTCTCAGCATCCCCAACGAGCAGCACCGTTTCCCACTCGGCTGCACGCCGCGCCTCGGCCTCGGCGAGCTGTGCTAGGCCCTGCTCCGGATCCAGCGGGTCCACAGCGTGCTGGAACCCCCTTGCGGCCCCTATGCGCTGGGCGATGTTGATCTGATGCTTCAAGCTGTTCGCGTAGGACGCGTAGGTGTCCAGTCTCTTCTGATCCCAGCGTTCGGCTCTTGCCCGTCGCCACCGGCTCCGTTCCGTAAGGCTGGTTGCCACGTAGGAGCCGATGGCTCCCACGACAACGCCGGCCAAAGCAGGCAACTGCTCCCACAACGTTGATCCCCCATGACTAAGACACCGACGACGTCTAAGGCAGACAGTCGGAGACACAGTGCCGTACTCAGTGGCTTCGGGGTAGGTGGTATGCCCGCGATCTCATGCCGTGCAGCGCGCGCTTCGTGCACAGTCCGACCGGTCCGGACGGGTGAGTCTCCGGGCTCGGGGCCTCGTAGAATCGCCGGGTGAACGCCCCCGCACCCCCGGCCGAAACCCTCCGCGCCGCCCTCGCCGGTCTGCTCGACGGGCTGCCGCCCCGGCAGGCCGCGCAGGCGGTCGAGCGGCTGATCGCCAGCTACCGCGGGGCCACCCCGACCGACGCTCCCATCCTCCGCGACCGGGCCGATGTCGCCGCCTATGCCGCTTACCGCATGCCCGCGACCTTCGAGGCGGTTCGCTCCGCGCTGGAGGCGTTCGCCGAGGCCGCGCCCGCGTGGGTGCCCGGATCGCACACCGACGTCGGCGGTGGTACGGGCGCGGCCGCCTGGGCCGTGAGCGCGACCTGGGGCGGAAAGCGACCCGTCACCGTGCTCGACTGGGCCGAGCCCGCGCTCGCCCTCGGCCGGGAGATCGCCGCGGCCGATCCGGCCCTGCGGGACGTACGGTGGCAGCGCTCTCGGATCGGAGCGGCGCTCACCCTGGAGAGCACTGATCTCGTCACCGTCTCCTACGTCCTGAACGAGCTGACCGCCCCCGACCGCACCGCCCTCGTCGACGCCGCCGCGGCCGCGGCCCGGGCCGTGGTGATCGTCGAGCCCGGCACCCCCGACGGCTACGCCCGGGTCATCGAGGCCCGCGACCGGCTTGTCGACGCCGGCTTCCACGTCGCCGCGCCCTGCCCGCACAGCGACGCCTGCCCCATCGCCCCGGGCACGGACTGGTGCCACTTCTCCGCCCGGGTCAGCCGTTCCTCCCTGCACCGCCAGGTCAAGGGCGGCTCCCTCCCCTACGAGGACGAGAAGTTCAGCTACGTCGCCGCCGCCCGCTTCCCCGTCACCCCGGCACCCTCCCGTGTCGTGCGGCGCCCGCAGATCCGCAAGGGCCAGGTCCTCCTCGACCTGTGCGAGACCGAACCGTCCCTGAGCCGCACCACCGTCACCAAGCGCCACGGCGATCTTTACAAGGCGGCCCGGGACGCGGACTGGGGCGACGCCTGGCCGCCCGAGTCCTGATCAGCGGGTGCGCACGAGATCAACTCGTGCCCTCGCCGGCCCAGCGGTTCAGCATGTCCTGCGCCGACGCCCGGTCGGCGGGGGACAGGTTCGCGATCTCGATGTTGTGGTTGCCTCCCGGGACCCAGAGGACCCGGGAGTCGCGGCCGCCGGGGTCGAAGTACTCGGCCACGGAAGGATCCTGGGTGCCGTTGACGAACAGCAGCCGGCTGCCGCGCCGGCGGACCCAGCGGTCGATGTCCGGCATGGCTGCCGTGTCGAAGGTCATGGGGATGTCCCGGGGGACGAAGTTGCGCGCCTCGATGCCGCCGGAGTGGCGTATCAGGTCCGCCAGATGGTCGGTGGGGACGTCGCCGTACCCCAGCTGCGTGCCGATCTGGTACCAGTACGGGACGTACCGCCGCGCCGCCGTGTCGGCGTAGAAGGGCAGCCCCGCCGTGTCGTCGAGCCAGGTGTACAGCTCGTCGGCCGTCGCCTCCGGGCCGGGGATCGTGGCGACGTCGGCAGCGCTGCCCCGCTGCCAGAACATGAACAGCACGCGCAGCACGGCGATCTCGAAGGCCTGGTCGGCGCTGCCGATGATGCGGAAGGTGTCGTTGCGGGCGGTCGCCCAGGCCTTGTAACGGGCCACCATCCCGGCCCGTTTGAGCAGCAGCCGCCGCTGTGCGGACTTGACGGCCTCGCGGCCCGTGGGGGTGCCGACCGTCTCCAGGAAGCGCAGGTAGGCGGAGTCGTCGCGGTCGTCGACGTTGTTCGGAGCCGAGTAGACCACCGTGCCGTCCATGTCCTGGGGGTGGAAGCGGCGGTGGTAGACCGTCGCTGTGCCGCCCTTGCTGCTGCCGGTGGAGATCCACGCGCCGGGGTAGAGCCGGCGGAAGAGGCGGACGACGCGGTGGTGGTCGTCGGCGGCCTGGCGGATCGTGAGGTGGGCGTAGTCGGTCCCCGCCGGGCGTGACGTGCCGAAGTAGCGGTGTTCCACCTGGAGTTGGTTGGCACCGAGCAAGGTCGTCGGTTCGCTCCGCCAGGGCGAGAGGACCGCGTGGTAGCCCGTGGTGGTGAGGACCATGGGACGGTCGGCGGCGGTGTGCAGCAGGGTGAGGCGCTGCTCGAAGGTGCCGGCCGCGGGGTTCCTGTGGTCGACCGGCTGGCGCAGGCCCAGGACGAAGTGCCGGTAGCCCGGTTCGGCGTCCTGCCGCTCCTCGATCAGCCGCAGTCCGGGCAGTGCCCGCAGCGCGTCCGCGATGTCGCCGGTGCCGGGACGGGCCGCTCCGGCCGTCGCACGGGCGGGCAGGGACGTCGTCGCGGCGAGACCCGCCGCCGAGACGGCCGTCGCCGCCGAGGTGAGCAGTCGTCGTCTCGTCCACACGCGCATCGTGAGTCCTCCCGGGTGTCCGTCGGTCGCGGTTTCTCGGCCGCTTCAGTACATCCGCCGGACGTCCCGGGAGGATCCCGCACGCGAGGGGACCGCCTCCCCCGGGCGGGGGAGGCTCACGACGACCGGTCGGCCGTACCGCCCTCCTGCTGTTGCTGCCGCTTCTCCTGGAGCTTGCGCAGCAACTCCCGTTTCTGGGCCTGCGGATCGAGGCCGCCGCCGATCCTGCCGCCCCGGCCGCCGCCGCGCAGCGCCTTGCGGCCGAGCTTCTGGCGCGATCCGCCGACACCCAGCAGGTTTCCGGCTCCGCCTCGGGTCATGACGGACTCCTTCCCTGGTTCTCCTCCGCGACGAGACGGTTCGTCTCGTTCATGTTGCTCCACTGTCCGCGAGACGCTCCGTCTTGTCAACCTGTTAAATTCGACCCATGCCCGTACAGAGGTCCGCACCGCCCGCCCCCTCCAAGCCCGCCCCCGACTCCACCCGGCGCAGCGAGAAGTCCCGCCGTGCCATCTATGACGCCGCCCTCTCGCTCGTCGTGGAGGTCGGCTATCCGAAGACCACCATCGAGGGCATCGCCGCCCGCGCAGGTGTCGGCAAGCAGACGATCTACCGCTGGTGGTCGTCGAAGGCGGACGTGCTCATGGAGGCGTTCCTCGACCTGGGCGAGCAGTCCCTGCGGGAAGCGGGTCCGGTGCCGTACACCTTCCCCGACACCGGCGACCTCGCCGCCGACGTCAAGGGCGTCCTGCGCGCCACCGTGGACCAGTTGCGCGACCCGAGGTTCGAGGCGCCGTCCCGCGCGCTGGCCGCCGAGGGCGTCGTCAACGAGCAGCTCGGGCGCGAGCTGGTCGCCAAGCTGATGCAGCCCTCACTCGACCTGTACATGGAACGGCTGCGTGCCGCACAGGACGCCGGGCAGGTGCGGCCCGACGTCGACCCGCGCATCGCCCTGGAGTTCTTCATCTCCCCGCTCGCCCAGCGCTGGCTCCAGCACACGGGCCCGATCTCCTACGAGTACACCGACACCCTCGTGGACTACGCCCTTCACGGCCTCGCGCCCCGCTGAGCGGCCCGCGCGAGGCGCCCCGGCGTGTCCGTGATCACCCCGTCGCAGCCCAGCGCCAGCACCCGGTCCCGCTGCGCGTCCGTCACCACGGTGTGCGCCCACACCCGCCGGATCCCCGAGCGCACCGCCCGCACCAGGTCCGCGTCCCGCGCCCGGTGGTCCACGTCCAGCAGGTCCACGTACGACCGCCAGCGCTCCGGGCGGTCGGTGCGCAGTTGCCGCGCCGAGCGCCACAACTGGGCGAGCAGGCCCAGGCGATGGGCGCGCCGGGCGACCTCCGGGTCGTTGGAGTTCACGAACACCGAGCGGGTCAGGCCGCGGGCCCGGATCAGCCCGGCCAGCCGGTCGAGGCTGCGCGGGTCCTTCGCCTCCAGCATCAGCACGATCCGCCCGCCGAAACGATCCAGCACCTCCGCGACCGTCGGCGGCCGTTCCGACCGCCAGCTGCCCGGCAGGGCGTCCTTCGGGCGCAGCCGGACGCCCTGCCACTCCCGGGCGTCGAGGCCGCGCACCTCGCCGCCCAGGTACGTGGTGCGGTTCAGGGTCTCGTCGTGGAACACCACGGGCGTCCCGTCGCGCAGCAGCCGCGTGTCGAAGTCCAGCACCTGCGCCGTACCGCGCTCGTAGGCGGCCATCAGCCCCGTCATGCTGTTCTCGGGGACCTCGCGGGCGCCGCCGCGGTGGGCGACGTACGTGATCCGGGGGAGCGCCGCCACGGTCAGGGGGCCGGTGCCCCACTCCAGCGGGCGGGTGTGTCCGGCCGGTGGACGGATGCCCGCCGGCAGCGCCGGGGCGGCGCCGGCCGCCGGTCCCGTGAGGGGCGCCGGTCCCGTGAGGGTCAGCGAGACCACCGAAACCGCGGAGGCGAGACCCGTCAGCGCGATCCTTGTGACCATGGCGACCACGGTAGGGCGCCATGTCACGGCAAAGCGGGCAATGACACCCGATCACGGTGCGGAGTACGCCTCGCCCCACGGGCATATGCCTCGCCCCACCGGTACATGTCTCGGCCCTCCTGCCCCGGATGTGGGCACTGGCCCCCCGGCGCGCGGGAAGATGGGACCATGAGGCATGCTGTTCCGCACGACAGCGAGGCGAGGGGATAGATGAGCGCGGAGTACGGCGGCAGGACCGGCCTACAGGGCAAACTCACCCAGTGGCTGCGCGCCGGGCGCCGGCCGAAGGAGACCGCCGGTGACGGCGGCCGTGAGGACCTGCTGCTCGCCGCCGCCGGCGCTGGACTGCCGCTCGCGCCCGCCGCCCACCCGGCCGGCTACCGCTGCTCCTGCGACCGCGTCGGCTGTCCCACCCCGGCCCGGCATCCGGTGTCCTTCGCCTGGCAGACGCAGTCGACCACCGACCGCGCCCAGATCGAACGCTGGGCCCGCCATCAGCCGCAGGCCAACTTCATCACCGCGACCGGCATGGTGCACGACGTCCTGGACGTGCCCCTGGATGCCGGTCGCAGTGCGTTGGAGCGGCTGCTCGCCGACGGCGTCGAGGTCGGGCCCGTCGCCGAGAGCGACGACGGCCGCATGCTGTTCTTCACCCTCACCCGCGGGACGCCCGAGGACGAGGACGAGTGGTGGCCGTGCGAACTGGACTGCCACCCCGAGACGATGGACGAGCATCCCGGGCTGCGGTGGCACTGCCGCGGCTCCTACGTCCTCGTACCGCCGGCACGGCTGCCCGGTGAGGACCAGACCGTGCACTGGGTGCGCGGGCCCGAGCACCCGCTGCCGGATCCGCTGACCCTGCTGGAATCCCTGACGGAGGCCTGCGCCCGGTACGTCGGTGAGGACGCCGGCCAGGCCGGGGCGGCCTGGCCGGTGCGGCGGCACTGAGCCGGTCCCGCTCCGCCCTTACGAGCCTTCCGCCGACGTCATTCCCTGGATCCGGCCGAGGATCGTCACCTTCTGCTTGCCGCTGCCCTTCGGCGGGTCCAGCGCCACCTCGTTGGAGACGAACTCCATCATGAGGGACTGCTTGATCTCACCGGTCGTCAGCGCGAGAACGTCCTTGTTCGGAACGGGGAACGACGTGCCCGCGTAGGCCGTCTGCTTCTCGTAGTGCCGGGTGGTGAAGAACACCAGCGCGCCGCCGTCCGCCGTGCGCAGGGCGAGGGGCTGGTAGTCGCCGTTCGTCAGCGGTTCGTCGATGTACTGGGTGACCAGGCCCGGCTTCTTGGAGTTCTTCTCGCGCAGGGCGCGCCACTGGCTGGTGTGGGAGCCGTCCGCGAAGGTGTCTCCGCCGTTCTTGAGGTAGGCCGTGTAGTCCCGGCTCAGGTCGCCGGGATCGGCGGCCAGGCCGGTCGAGTTCACCGGGACGGACTCGGCCCAGCCGTCCGCGTCCTTCTTGAACTCGGGGACCTTGCCCGGTGCGACGAGGGTGAGGTACGCGACCTGGAAGGGGTCGTCCAGGCTGCTGCGGGTGAACACGAGCAGCCAGCGGGCGGTGCCGCCCTTGTTACCGGCCGCGTCGACGAGGAACCAGCGGGGCCAGCCGGCCTTCTTGGGGATCGTGTACTTCGCGTCCGTCAGCTTCAGGGGCGCGTGGTTGGGGTTGCCGTCCGGGTTGTTCGCCTTCCCGGCCTTCAGGCGTGCCGAGTCGATGTCGGCCAGGGCCCCGGTGGTGTGGTCGGCGTCCAGGGAGGCGTCGTAGGCCTTGTCGGCCTCGTTGTACGCGGTCGTGAACTCCTGGAGTGCCTTGGCGGCTTCGGCGCGGGTGGTGGACGGGAGGATCTCCCGTTCGCCGTGCACCACGACGCATCCGCTCGCCGTCAACGACAAAGCGGTCACCGAGGCTGCTATGAGGGCGCTCCGGGCGGACCTGCGGAGCGTTCGAGGGTCGCGATCCCTGCTCATCGGGTTCCTTCACCTTCCCCTTTCCGGAGGCGAACCCTACCGGGTGCCTCCGGCGGTCGGGCCGGGGGTGTGCCTGCGGGAGGCTGGGCCGTGGCACCTGCTCGCGGTGGCGGGTCGGGGCCTCGCCGGCGTGTCCGTACACCCCCGACACGTCCTCCCTCTCGTCGTGTGCCAACTCGACCCGGCCGGCCTGTCGGTGGCCTGACGGGCGACGCCCAACTGCCGCGTGGGCGGGCGGAACGAAGGCCTCTTCCCGCATCGCCTCCCCGGCTACCGCTCACCGCTGGCACCCGTTCGTGCCGACCTGTTCCGATCGAGCGTGAACATGCCGCACCAGTACGCACGATGGCCGAAAGCGACCCTTATCGCCGCCCGTCCCCTTCCCGGCGGTCCGGCGGCCTGGGACAACCCGGCCGCCCGGGCGATGTTTGAATGCCCCCGTGACTGACTACGACGTGCTCCGCGTCTTCTGCGGGCCGAACGGTGGATACGGCAACGAACTCGGTGTCGTGCGCGAGGGTTCGGTACTGCCCGAGCGGAGCGACCGGCAGGAGTTCGCCGCGAAACTCGGGTTCAGCGAGACCGTGTTCGTCGACGACCCCGAGCGCGGTGTGATCGACATCTACACGCCCACCCTGCGCCTGCCCTTCGCCGGGCACCCGTGTGTCGGGACGGCCTGGCTGCTCGACGTGCCCGAGCTGGTCACGCCCGCCGGGGTGGTCGGTGCCCGGCAGGACGGGGAGTTCTGCTGGATCGAGGCACGGGCGGAGTGGGTGCCGCAGCGCACCCTGCGGCAGTACGGCAGCGCCGCCGAGGTCGACGACCTGGCCGTGCCGCCGCCGGGGGAGTGGGTGTACGCCTGGGCGTGGGAGGACGAGCCCGCCGGACGGGTACGGGCCCGGGCCTTCCCCGGACGCGGCGACGGGATCGACGAGGACGAGGCGACCGGGGCGGCGGCCCTGCTGCTCACCGACCGGCTCGGCCGCGCCCTCAACATCACCCAAGGCGCGGGCTCCCAGATCCTGACCGCGCCCCAGCCGGGCGGATGGACCGAGGTCGGCGGCCGGGTCCGTCTCGAACGCTGACCCGGCGGTGCGCGTTCGTACGGGTGGAACAGCGTGTGTGGGCGGTACCGAACGGGGACCTCTGGGCGTGACCACTCACCCTCCGCGAGAGGAGCCCCAGCGCGCATCCGATCCGCTCCGGTCGCCCTGACCGCCGCCGGTGGCGACGGCCCACGCCGGCGACGACGACCCCGGACACCGCAACGACAAGGACCACATCCCGTGCAGCCGGTACTTGGGTGAGATCGGCACCGACACCGCCGATCTCGAGTGGGGCGGCGCCGTCTGTCACAAGGGCGTCTTCGACATCTGAGCCGGCGGCTGACTGACGGCAGCAGCGGGCCCCCCTCGCCCCGTGCCAGGGGGACCCGCCGCGTGTTTTCCGGGTCCGCTCACGCCGACAGCGGGAACTCCTCGCCCAGCGCCTGGAACACCGCGTTGTTCATCGCGTACGCCCGCTTGCACTCGGACACGATCCGCTGCCGTTCCAGCTCGTCGCCGGGCACCGCGTCCAGCAGCTCCCAGTAACCCCGCTTGAAGGCGGCCGGGTTGGGGATCTGCTCGAACACGTAGAAGCGGACCCCGGCGCCCTTCTTCGGGAAACCCCACGTCCTCTCGGCCGTGTCGCGGATGATCTGCCCGCCGGAGAGGTCGCCGAGGTAGCGCGTGTAGTGGTGGGCGACGTAGCCGGCCGGCCAGGTCCGGGCGCAGTCGGAGATCCGCCGCGCGTACTCCAGGGTGGCGGGCAGCGCGCTGACGCCCGATCGCCAGCCGGGGCCGCGCAGGTACTCCAGGTCCTGCTCCAGCGAGGCCATCCGGAACAGCTCCGGGCGGACGAAGGGGCCGGCCACCGGGTCCCCGGCCTGACGTTCGGCACCGGACTCCAAAGCTCCGTACACGAACCACAGCTGCTCCGTGTAGCGGGCGAACGCGTCGACCCCCAGTTTGTGCCCCAGCAGGTCGCTCATGAACGTCGAGCCCCTGACCTCCTCGTGCTGCTCGCGGGAAGCGGTGCGAATGAGGGTCGAGAAGGATTCCATGGGCACATCCTCTTTGGTGGCTTACCTAAGTCAAGAGATTTGCCGACGCCCTGTCGGTAAAAGCGTACAAGAAAAAGCCCGCCCTGGCAGGGCGGGCTCGGTGCTCGATCATCAGGGCAGCGTCAGGATCTCCGCGCCCGTCTCCGTCACCACCAGCGTGTGCTCGAACTGGGCCGTCCGCTTCCGGTCCTTCGTCACGACCGTCCAGCCGTCGTCCCACATGTCGTACTCGTGCGTCCCGAGCGTCAGCATCGGCTCGATCGTGAACGTCATCCCCGGCTGGATGACCGTCGTCGCGTGCGGGCTGTCGTAGTGCGGGATGATCAGGCCCGAGTGGAACGAGCTGTTGATGCCGTGGCCGGTGAAGTCCCGGACCACCCCGTAGCCGAAGCGCTTGGCGTACGACTCGATGACCCGGCCGATGATGTTGATCTGCCGGCCCGGCTTGACCGCCTTGATCGCCCGGTCGAGGGACTCCCGGGTCCGCTCCACCAGCAGCCGCGACTCCTCGTCGACGTCGCCGACCAGGTAGGTCGCGTTGTTGTCGCCGTGCACACCGCCGATGTACGCCGTCACGTCGAGGTTGACGATGTCGCCGTCGCGCAGGACCGTCGAGTCCGGGATGCCGTGGCAGATGACCTCGTTGACCGAGGTGCACAGCGACTTCGGGAAGCCCCGGTAACCGAGCGTCGAGGGATAGGCGCCGTGGTCGCACATGTACTCGTGCGCCACCCTGTCCAACTCGTCCGTGGTCACCCCGGGGGCGATCAGCTTCGCGGCCTCCGCCATCGCCCGGGCGGCGATCCGGCCGGCGGCCCGCATCGCCTCGATCGTCTCGGGCGTCTGCACCTCCGGTCCGGTGTACGGCGTCGGCGCGGGCTTGCCGACGTACTCGGGGCGACGGATGTTTCCGGGCACGGGACGGGTGGGGGACAGCTCCCCCGGTACGAGCAGCGACTGGCCAGACATGCCAGCGAGTCTAACCAGCGGCCATGGGGGAACATGACGGTGGCGAGAGGAGCTGGTCATGGCCCTGTTCAAGAAGCGGACGGTCGGCAAGCCGGGCGAGTGGTACTACTGCCTGGAACACAAGAAGGTCGAGGAGGGGCCGGAGTGCCCCAACAAGGACCGGTTCGGACCGTACGCCTCCCGCACGGAAGCCGAACACGCGATGGAGACAGCCCGCGCACGCAACGTCCAGTGGGAGAACGATCCCAAGTGGCACGACGCCCCGGCGGGCGGGCGGAACGACGAGTAGGCGCACCCCGGCGGCTGCGCGCCGGCCGCGCAGCCGCACCACCGGCACAGCCGGTCCAGGGGGTGTCCCTACCAGCGTGCCGGCGGAGGGGCCGTCAGGTGTTCCGCCAGTCTCGCCACCCTGTCCCGGAAGCGGCGGCGGCCGCGTGGCGTCGGTAGGGCGTTCTCCCCGGCCGCCGCGCTGACCAGGTGCTGGACCGTGTCCAGGTCCAGCTCCGAGCCGTCGGGAACGGCCAGGGACTCGTGGGCCATCGCCGGCAGCTCGCCCTCACCGGGGCCGAGGGACAGCACCGTCGCCCCGGCGCGGCGGGCGTCGGACACCCGTTCAAGGAGGGGCGCGGCAGGCCTCTCGGGGGACACCACCAGCAGCGTCTCGCCCCGCCTGGCCGCCTCCAGCCGGCCGAGGCCGACCGCCAGGTGCGCGGGATCCGAGGGGCGCGCGTCGTGCCGTACCAGCGTCGGGGCCAGCTCCGGCGTGCCCGACCACGCCGCCTCGTCCACCAGGTGCGCCGCCAGGTGCCACGGCTCGTACTCCGGCGTGCCGACGAGCAGCATCCCGCCGCCGTGCGACACCACCGACCCCCGCAGCGCACCGGCGAACCGCCGCGTGGCGCCCAGCCACTCCGTCCCGGCGAGCACTTCCCGCAGCAGCGCGACCCGTACGGCATCCATACGACCGCATCCTGCCCCGACCGGTCACTCGTGATGCGGAATTCACCACGAATTCGCCCGGCTTGGGCAGGGGGACCGGTCATCCGTACCGTCGTCGAACGCCCGGAGGAACCCGCCGATGACCGAGACCAGCGTCCCCTTCCGCGCCGGCCGGGAGGGGTACGCCAGCTTCCGCATCCCCGCCGTCGTCGCCACCGTCCCCCACTCTCGGCTCCGCTCGAGCGGGGGCACCCCCATCGGCACGCTGCTCGCCTTCTGCGAGGGCCGTGTCGGCTCCCGGGACGACTTCGGGAACATCGACGTCGTACTCAAACGCTCCACGGACGGCGGCCGCACCTGGAGCCCGCTCCTGGTCGCCGCGAGGAACGGCGACGCCCTCGCCGGCAACCCGGCCCCCGTCGTCCTCGACACCGGCCGCGTGCTCCTGGTGCACGTGCGCAACGCCGCCCTCGCCACCGAGGACGCCATCCGGCGCGGCAAGGTCAGCGCGGCCGACGGGCGCCGGGTCTGGGTGCAGCACAGCGACGACGACGGCCTCACCTGGTCCGCGCCGAGGGAGATCACCCAGCAGACCAAGAAGCCGCACTGGCGCTGGTACGCCACCACCCCCGGCCACGCCGTCCAGCTGAGCACCGGCCGGATCGTCGTCCCCGCCAACCACTCCCTGCCGCCCACCGGCACGGACAACGGCACGGAGGGCAGGTACAACGGCGGCCACTGCCTGCTCAGCGACGACCGGGGCGCCACCTGGCGGATCGGCTACGTCGACGACAACACCGACGGCTACATCAACGCCAACGAGACCACCGCCGCCGAACTCCCCGACGGCCGCGTGTACTTCAACACCCGCAACGACTCCCCGTCGCCCGGCACCCGCGCCGACGCCCACTCCACCGACGGCGGGCAGACCCTGGTGAAACCCTTCCGTCCGCAGGCGGGCCTGTCCGCTCCCGTGTGCCAGGCGAGCGTCCTCCAGCTCCGCGACCCCGACGTGCTGCTGTACTCCGGCCCGGCCGACCCGGGCTTCCGCGCCCTGATGACGATCCGCGCCTCCGCCGACGGCGGCACCACCTGGCGCCCGGCCCACACCGTGGACGGCCTGCCCGCCGCGTACTCCGACCTCGTGCGCGTCGACGCCGACACCGTGGGCCTGCTGTACGAGACCGGCGACTTCAGCGCCTACGAGACCATCACCTTCCGCCGGGTGCCCGTGACGGAGCTGACCTGAGCCGATGACCGCGGCGGACGTAGAGTCTGGGCCATGACCTCTACCGACAGTGCTGCCACCGACAACGCCCAGAAGGCCCCGGCCAAGGACCCCTGGGACCTGCCCGACGTCTCCGGACTCGTCGTCGGGGTGCTCGGCGGGACCGGGCCGCAGGGCAAGGGCCTCGCCTACCGGCTCGCCAAGGCCGGCCAGAAGGTGATCATCGGCTCGCGCGCGGCCGACCGTGCCCAGGCCGCCGCGGAGGAACTCGGACACGGCGTCGAGGGCGCCGACAACGCCGAGACCGCGCGCCGCAGCGACATCGTGATCGTCGCCGTGCCGTGGGACGGCCACGGCAAGACCCTCGAATCCCTGCGCGAGGAGTTGGCCGGCAAGCTCGTCGTCGACTGCGTCAACCCGCTCGGCTTCGACAAGAAGGGCGCCTACGCGCTCAAGCCCGAGGAGGGCAGCGCCGCCGAGCAGGCCGCCGCCCTGCTGCCGGACTCCCGGGTCACGGCCGCCTTCCACCACCTGTCGGCCGTACTGC
>NZ_DF968229.1:0-52093 GCF_001270025.1 Streptomyces azureus
GCTGATCGTCACCGCGCCCGGCTGGAAGCCGGACAAGCCGCTGTTCGCGGCGGCGGAGCGGGCGGGCGTCCCCGTCTGGGGCGACGTCGAGCTGGCCTGGCGCCTGCGCGGTCCCGACGCGGCCCCGTGGCTCGCCGTCACGGGCACCAACGGCAAGACCACCACGGTGCAGATGCTCGCCTCGATCCTGAAGGCGGCGGGCCTGCGCACGGCCGCCGTCGGCAACATCGGCGTCTCCCTGCTGGACGCGGTGCTCGGCGAGGAGCGGTACGACGTGCTGGCCGTGGAGCTGTCCAGCTACCAGCTGCACTGGGCGCCGTCGCTGCGCGCCCACTCGGCCGCCGTGCTCAACCTCGCCCCCGACCACCTCGACTGGCACGGCTCCATGGAGGCGTACGCCGCCGACAAGGGCCGTATCTACGAGGGCAATAGCGTCGCCTGCGTCTACAACGCCGCCGACAAGGCCACCGAGGACCTGGTCCGCGAGGCCGACGTCGAGGAGGGCTGCCGGGCCATCGGCTTCACCCTCGGCACCCCGGGCCCCTCCCAACTCGGTGTCGTGGAGGGCATCCTGGTCGACCGCGCCTTCGTCGAGAACCGGCAGAAGAACGCCCAGGAGCTCGCCGAGGTCGCCGACGTCAACCCGCCGGCCCCGCACAACATCGCCAACGCCCTCGCGGCGGCGGCCCTCGCGCGGGCGTACGGCGTGCCCGCCAAGGCCGTACGGGACGGTCTGCGGGCGTTCACCCCGGACGCCCACCGCATCGCGCACGTGGCCGACGTGGACGGGGTCGCGTACGTCGACGACTCCAAGGCCACCAACACCCACGCGGCGGAAGCCTCGTTGGCGGCCTACGAGTCGATCGTGTGGATCGCGGGCGGGCTCGCGAAGGGTGCGACCTTCGACGAGCTGGTCACCAAGTCGGCGCCGCGGCTGCGCGGGGCCGTACTGATCGGCGCGGACCGCGCGCTGATCCGCGAAGCCCTGGCGCGACACGCCCCGGAAGTACCCGTCGTCGACCTCGACCGGACCGACACTGGGGCGATGCGCGCGGCGGTGCAGGAGGCGCGGCGGCTCGCTCAGGCCGGTGACACGGTGCTGCTGGCTCCGGCCTGCGCCTCCATGGACATGTTCGCCAACTACAACAAGCGCGGGGACGCTTTCGCGGACGCCGTTCGCGAGCTCGGCTCCGCCGACGGCTGACCCGGGTCCGCCTCGCCCGGCGGCGCCGGGCGTATCTGGGAGGGACGCGTGACACGGATGTGGCTGGTGCCCGAGCGGCCGGGGAGCGTTCGCTTCGGAACGTCGTCTTCCGGCATGGCGGGGTGAGCGGCGATGCCCACCAGCCGCACCGGAAGGCCTCCGGTTCCACGCACTCCCAAGCGCCCGGTGACGCCCCGGCTCGCCCCTGAGAACGGCGTCCTGGCCTTCTACACCCGTGCGCGCAGGGGCTGGGACCGGCCGCTGACCGCCTACTACCTCATCTTCGGCGGCAGTCTGCTGATCACCGTGCTGGGCCTGGTGATGGTCTACTCGGCCTCCCAGATCACCGCGCTCCAGATGTCGCTGCCGGGCTCGTACTTCTTCCGCAAGCAGCTGCTGGCCGCCGTGATCGGCGCCGGGCTGCTCTTCGCCGCCTCCCGGATGCCCGTGAAGCTGCACCGGGCCCTGGCCTATCCGATCCTCGCGGGCGCCGTCTTCCTCATGGCCCTGGTGCAGGTCCCCGGGATAGGAGTGTCGGTCAACGGCAACCAGAACTGGATCGCGCTCGGCGGCTCCTTCCAGATCCAGCCCAGCGAGTTCGGCAAGCTCGCCCTCGTGCTGTGGGGCGCCGACCTGCTCGCCCGCAAACAGGACAAGAAGCTGCTGACCCAGTGGAAGCACATGCTCGTGCCGCTGGTGCCGGCCGCCTTCATGCTGCTCGGCCTGATCATGATCGGCGGCGACATGGGTACGGCGATCATCCTCACGGCGATCCTGTTCGGCCTGCTGTGGCTGGCGGGCGCTCCCACCCGGCTGTTCATCGGCGTCCTGTCGATCGCCGCGGTGCTCGGCGCCATCCTCATCACGTCCAGCTCGAACCGCATGGCCCGCCTGCAGTGCCTCGGCGCCACCGAACCCCAGTCCGGTCCCGTCGACTGCTGGCAGGCCGTGCACGGCATCTATGCCCTCGCCTCCGGCGGAATCTTCGGCTCCGGGCTGGGTGCGAGTGTGGAGAAATGGGGCCAACTCCCCGAAGCCCATACCGACTTCATCTTCGCCGTCACCGGTGAGGAACTGGGCCTGGCGGGGACGCTGTCGGTACTCGCCCTCTTCGCGGCTCTAGGCTATGCGGGTATCCGCGTGGCCGGACGCACGGAGGACCCCTTCGTGAGGTATGCCGCGGGAGGCGTGACCACCTGGATCACGGCCCAGGCCGTGATCAACATCGGTGCGGTGCTCGGTCTGCTGCCGATCGCCGGCGTCCCCCTCCCGTTGTTCTCCTACGGGGGATCCGCCCTGCTGCCGACCATGTTCGCCATCGGGCTGCTGATCGCCTTCGCGCGTGACGAGCCCGCTGCGCGGGCGGCGCTTGCGATGCGGCAACCCTGCTTTGGTAGAAAGCGGGGGGCTGGGGGAACCGGTTCCGGCCGGAGTCCCCGGAGATGGAACACGATGCGACGGCGCGCCTCGGCGGCGCGCTCGTCCGGAGAGCGGTGAATTTCGGTGCATGTCGTACTCGCCGGCGGAGGAACCGCGGGCCACATCGAGCCCGCGCTCGCCCTCGCGGACGCCCTGCGCAGGCAGGATCCGACCGTGGGCATCACAGCCCTGGGCACGGAGCGAGGCCTGGAGACACGTCTCGTACCCGAGCGCGGGTACGAACTCGCGCTGATCCCCGCCGTACCGCTGCCACGCAAGCCCACCCCCGAGCTGATCACCGTCCCGGGCCGGCTGCGCGGCACCATCAAGGCGACCGAGCAGATCCTGGAGCGCACCAAGGCGGACGCCGTGGTCGGCTTCGGCGGCTACGTCGCCCTGCCCGGCTACCTCGCGGCCAAGCGCCTCGGCGTGCCGATCGTCATCCACGAGGCCAACGCCCGCCCGGGCCTGGCCAACAAGATCGGCTCGCGCTACGCCAGCCAGGTCGCCGTCTCCACCCCGGACAGCAAGCTGCGGGGCGCCCGCTACATCGGCATCCCGCTGCGCCGCTCCATCGCCACCCTGGACCGGGCCGCCGTACGCCCCGAGGCCCGCGCCGCGTTCGGGCTCGACCCGAACCTGCCCACGCTGCTGGTCACCGGCGGCTCCCAGGGCGCCCGCCGCCTCAACGAGGTCGTCCAGCAGGTCGCGCCCTGGCTCCAGCAGGCCGGGATCCAGATCCTGCACGCGGTCGGACCGAAGAACGAACTGCCGCACGTCCAGCAGATGCCGGGGATGCCCCCCTACATCCCGGTAAGTTACCTGGACCGGATGGACCTCGCGTACGCCGCGGCCGACATGATGCTCTGCCGCGCGGGCGCGATGACCGTCGCCGAGCTCTCCGCCGTCGGGCTCCCGGCCGCCTACGTCCCGCTGCCCATCGGTAACGGCGAACAGCGGCTCAACGCCCAGCCGGTGGTCAAGGCCGGCGGCGGCCTGCTGGTCGACGACGCCGAGCTGACCCCCGAGTGGGTCCAGCAGAACGTGCTGCCCGTGCTCGCCGACCCGCACCGGCTGTACCAGATGTCCCGCGCCGCCGCCGAGTTCGGCCGCCGGGACGCCGACGACCTGCTCGTCGGCATGGTGTACGAGGCGATCGCCGCCAGTCGTGCACACCGCTAGGACTGTATGACGGAAGGCAGGGGAGCGTGGCCGGATCGACCACCGCCGAGCGCGGTGAACGCCAGCAGGAGTCGTCCGGCCCGCCGCCCCGCCTGCGGTCGAGGCGGGCCCGGCTTCGCGCGATCGTCATCCTGGGTCTCGTCCTGGTGTTCCTCGGCATCCCGACGGTGTGGCTCTTCTACGGCTCCGACTGGCTGCGCGCCGAGCAGGTCTCCGTGTCGGGTACACGGGTCCTGACGCCGGCTCAGGTCGAGGCGGCCGCCGACGTCCCCCTGGGGGAGCCGCTGATTTCCGTCGACACCGATGCGATCGAGACGAGACTGCGCCAAAAAATGCCCCGAATTGACTCGGTTGACGTGGTCCGTTCCTGGCCCCATGGAATCGACCTGAAAGTGGTCGAGCGGACTCCGGTTCTGATTGTCCAAAAGGGCCGAAAGTTCGTCGAAGTGGACGATGAAGGTGTCCGTTTCGCCACGGTTTCCAAGGCGCCGAAAGGCGTGCCCGCACTGGAATTGACGCTCTCCCGGTCCAGCTCCGCCGCCGCGAGCCTGCGCCGCTTCGGCGAGTCCCGGCTGGTGCGCGAGGCGGTCGGCGTCGCCCGTGCGGTTCCGGCCGCCGTCGCGCGCGACACACGGACCGTCAAGGCCCGTTCCTACGACGACATCTCGCTGGAGTTGAGGGACGGCCGTACGGTCGTCTGGGGCAGCAGCGAGAAGGGCGCCGCGAAGGCCCGTACGCTCACCGCCCTGATGAAAGCCTCGCCCGGCGCGCGGTACTTCGACGTGAGTGTCCCCACCGCGCCTGCGTCATCAGGAAGTTGACGCACATCCGCGCAGGCCAGCACCCTGGTTGGGCAGTGCTACGGCTGATCACATAGGGTGAAAAGAAAAACGGGAGGTTCGGCGTGTTCGTTGAACGTGCGCCACTTGTCGACTTAGTGTCCTGTTCAGAAGACTCCAAGGAACAGACACACTGGTAACCCTAAACTTCAGGGTTAGGGTTCGGGTCGGCGATACGGACCGTCCCATTCGGCATCAGTCGTCGGGTCGCGGGGCGCAGCGCGCCACGGTGATTCGGCGACACGTAACTCGAGGCGAGAGGCCTTCGACGTGGCAGCACCGCAGAACTACCTCGCAGTCATCAAAGTCATCGGTGTCGGCGGCGGTGGTGTCAATGCCATCAACCGGATGATCGAGGTCGGTCTCAAGGGCGTCGAGTTCATCGCCATCAACACCGACGCGCAAGCTCTGTTGATGAGCGACGCCGACGTCAAGCTGGACGTCGGCCGTGAACTCACCCGCGGACTCGGCGCCGGAGCCAACCCGGCCGTGGGCCGCAAGGCCGCCGAGGACCACCGCGAGGAGATCGAGGAGGTCCTCAAGGGGGCCGACATGGTCTTCGTGACAGCCGGTGAAGGCGGCGGCACCGGCACCGGCGGCGCGCCCGTCGTGGCCAACATCGCCCGCTCGCTCGGTGCCCTCACCATCGGCGTGGTGACGCGCCCGTTCACTTTCGAGGGACGGCGCCGCGCGAACCAGGCCGAGGACGGCATCGCCGAGCTCCGCGAAGAGGTCGACACCCTCATCGTCATCCCGAACGACCGACTGCTGTCCATCTCGGACCGCCAGGTCTCGGTGCTGGACGCCTTCAAGTCGGCCGACCAGGTCCTGCTCTCCGGTGTCCAGGGCATCACCGACCTCATCACCACCCCGGGCCTCATCAACCTCGACTTCGCCGACGTCAAGTCGGTCATGTCCGAGGCCGGCTCGGCCCTGATGGGTATCGGCTCCGCCCGCGGCGACGACCGCGCGGTCGCCGCCGCCGAGATGGCGATCTCCTCCCCGCTGCTGGAGGCGTCCATCGACGGCGCCCGCGGTGTGCTGCTCTCCATCTCCGGTGGCTCGGACCTCGGTCTGTTCGAGATCAACGAGGCCGCCCAGCTGGTGAGCGAGGCCGCCCACCCCGAGGCCAACATCATCTTCGGCGCGGTGATCGACGACGCCCTGGGCGACGAGGTCAGAGTCACCGTGATCGCGGCCGGCTTCGACGGCGGCCAGCCGCCCTCCAAGCGGGACAACGTCCTCGGCTCGTCCTCGGTCAAGCGTGAGGAGCCGACCCCGGTACGGCAGACCGAGAGCCGCCCGTCCTTCGGTTCGCTCGGCAGCGTGACCCCGAAGGAGGACCCGGAGCCCGCTCCGGAGCCGGTCAACGACATCCCGGTCGCCCCGCCGGTCCCGCCGGCGCCGCGGACCTACTCGGACAGCGCGGCCGAGGAACTGGACGTACCGGACTTCCTCAAGTGATCCTTCTGACGTGATAGGACAGCGCGAAAGCGCGAGCGGCGCCCACTTCGCCTTCACCGACCGGTGGGGCGGGGTGAGCGCCGCTCCGTATGAGGAGCTCAATCTCGGCGGGGCGGTCGGTGACGACCCCGACGCCGTACACGCCAACCGCGAACTGGCCGCGAAGTCCCTGGGCGTCGAGCCGGACCGGGTGGTCTGGATGAACCAGGTGCACGGGGCCGACGTGGCGGTGGTGGACGGGCCGTGGGGATCTTCCCCCGAGATCCCGTCGGTCGACGCGATCGTCACGACGCGGCGGGGGCTCGCCCTCGCCGTGCTCACCGCCGACTGCGTGCCGGTCCTGCTCGCCGATCCCGTCGCCGGAATCGCCGCCGCGGCCCACGCGGGCCGCCCCGGCATGATCGCCGGAGTCGTCCCGGCCGCGCTACGCGCGATGACGGACCTGGGTGCCGAGCCCTCCCGGATCGTCGCCCGCACCGGGCCCACCGTGTGCGGCCGGTGTTACGAAGTGCCCGAGGCGATGCGCGCCGAGGTGTCCGCCATCGAGCCGGCGGCGTACGCCGAGACGAGTTGGGGCACACCGGCGGTCGACGTGAGCGCCGGAGTGCACGCCCAACTGGAACGGCTCGGGGTGCGCGACCGGGCGCAGTCGCCGGTGTGCACGCTGGAGTCGGAGGATCACTTCTCGTACCGCCGCGACCGCACGACCGGTCGGCTCGCGGGCTATGTGTGGCTGGACTGATAGGGCATGACGGACCGTAAGGAAGAACTCGCCGCAAATCTGGCGAAAGTTGAGCGACGCATCGCCGACGCGTGCGCGGCCGCGGGGCGGGGGCGTGACGAGGTGACCCTGATCGTGGTCACCAAGACCTACCCCGCGACCGATGTGCGGATCCTCTCGGAACTCGGCGTGCGGCACGTCGCCGAGAACCGCGACCAGGACGCGGCACCGAAGGCCGCCGCCTGCGCGGATCTGCCCCTTACTTGGCATTTTGTCGGTCAACTCCAGACCAACAAGGTGCGATCCGTGGCCGGTTACGCGGCCTTCGTGCAGTCCGTCGATCGTTCCAAGCTCGTCACAGCTCTGTCGAAGGAGGCCGTCCGGGCCGGGCGGGAGCTGGGGTGTCTCATCCAGGTCGCACTCGACGCCGGCGAGAGCGCGCGGGGTGAGCGGGGAGGCGTGGCGCCCGCGGGAATCGAAGAGTTGGCCGACCTCGTCGCCGAAGCACCGGGGCTGCGGCTCGGCGGACTGATGACCGTCGCACCGCTCACCGGGGAGTACGCGGGACGCGAACAGGCGGCGTTCGGGCGGTTGATGGATTTGTCGACCGACCTGCGCCGGAGTCATCCGGCTGCCACCATGGTCTCGGCAGGGATGAGTGCGGACCTCGAACAGGCCGTGGCGGCCGGAGCGACACATGTGCGCGTCGGCAGCGCGGTACTCGGAGTCCGCCCCAGGCTCGGGTAACGTCGCCAGGAAGTCGGACCACAGCAGAAAATATGGTCATTGCCGCCGAAAGGCGGATTCAAGGACCTCGTGGATCGCGGGCACCTGGCAGTCGTCAGCCGATCCACCACAGAGCGGAGGACTCAGAGCATGGCCGGCGCGATGCGCAAGATGGCGGTCTACCTCGGCCTCGTGGAGGACGATGGGTACGACGGCCGCGGATTCGATCCCGACGACGACTTCGAACCAGAGCTGGACCCGGAGCCCGAGCGGGACCACCGACGGCACGAGCCGTCCCACCAGCCGCACGGCTCACATCAGCCCCAAAGGGACGAAGAGGTACGAGTCGTACAGCCGCCCGCACCTCGTGAACCGGCCGCCCGTTCCGCTTCGCTACCCGCGGAATCCGGCCGCCCGGCGCGCATCGCGCCCGTGGCATCCATCACACAAGAACGCGCAAGTCTGGAGAAGAACGCACCGGTGATCATGCCCAAGGTCGTGTCCGAACGAGAGCCTTACCGGATCACCACGCTTCACCCACGGACCTACAACGAGGCCCGTACCATCGGGGAACACTTCCGTGAAGGCACTCCGGTGATCATGAATCTGACTGAGATGGATGACACAGATGCGAAGCGACTTGTCGACTTTGCGGCC
Organism: Streptomyces azureus; assembly: GCF_001270025.1. NCBI lineage: Bacteria > Bacillati > Actinomycetota > Actinomycetes > Kitasatosporales > Streptomycetaceae > Streptomyces > Streptomyces azureus. The sequence goes on from NZ_DF968229.1 coordinate 8,213, forward strand.
GGTTTGGTGTTTGGTCTTCACGGCAGTATCGAGCGGGTGACGCAGAAGGTGTTCCTGTTGTCGCCTGCTAACGTCGATGTCACGGCGGAGGACAAGGCCCGCATCGCAGAGGGCGGGTTCTTCAACCAGAGCTGAGACGTAACACCGGAAGCAGCAGTAACAGCAGGGCACAGGGGAGAGGGAAGCAAGAGGTCATGAGCGTGGTTTTGGATGTCGTCTACATCGCGCTGATGTGCTTCCTCATCGTGCTCATCTTCCGGCTGGTCATGGACTATGTCTTCCAGTTCGCCCGCTCATGGCAACCAGGCAAGGCGATGGTGGTCGTTCTGGAGGCCACCTACACTGTCACGGATCCACCGCTCAAGCTTCTGCGGCGGTTCATTCCGCCGCTGCGTCTCGGGGGCGTGGCGCTCGACCTGTCCTTCTTCGTGCTGATGATCATCGTCTACATCCTGATCTCGATCGTGAGCCGGCTGTGAGCGATGTGAACTACGGTCTTGCCGAATGCCGACGACTACGTTGAGGTGAAGAGATGCCGTTGACCCCCGAGGACGTGCGGAACAAGCAGTTCACGACCGTCCGCCTCCGAGAAGGCTATGACGAGGACGAGGTCGATGCCTTCCTCGACGAGGTCGAAGCCGAACTGACCCGCCTGCTCCGCGAGAACGAGGACCTGCGCGCCAAGCTGGCCGCGGCCACGCGCGCTGCTGCCCAGAATCAGCAGAACATGCGCAAGCCTCCGGAGCAGCAGGATCAGCAGCAACAACAGCAACAGCAACAGCAGCAGCAGGGCATGCGCGGTCCAGGTGGTCCCGTACCCGCCGGCATATCGGGCCCGCCGCAGCAGCAGATGGGTGGCCCCATGGGTGGTCCGCCCCAGCTGCCGAGCGGTGCCCCGCAGCTGCCCGCCGGTCCCGGCGGTCAGGGTGGCCCGCAGGGTCCCGGCCCCATGGGCCAGGGTCCGGGCGGTCCCGGCCCGATGGGCCAGCCCCCTATGCAGCAGCAGATGGGTGGTCCGATGGGCGGCCCCATGGGTGGTCCGATGGGCGGCCCCGGTCAGGGAGGCCCCGGTGGCGACAGCGCCGCCCGTGTCCTCTCGCTGGCCCAGCAGACCGCCGACCAGGCGATCGCCGAGGCCCGTTCCGAAGCCAACAAGATCGTCGGCGAGGCGCGTTCGCGTGCCGAGGGTCTGGAGCGTGACGCCCGTGCCAAGGCCGATGCCCTGGAGCGGGACGCGCAGGAGAAGCACCGCGTCGCGATGGGCTCCCTGGAGTCCGCCCGCGCCACGCTGGAGCGCAAGGTCGAGGACCTGCGCGGCTTCGAGCGCGAGTACCGCACGCGCCTGAAGTCGTACCTGGAGTCGCAGCTGCGTCAGCTGGAGACCCAGGCCGACGACTCGCTGGCCCCGCCGCGTACTCCGGCGACCGCCTCCCTCCCGCCGTCCCCGGCGCCTTCCATGGCACCGGCCGGCGCGAGCGCCCCGTCGTACGGCGGTGGCAACCAGACGATGGGCGGCGGCCCCTCGCAGTCCGGTCCGTCCTACGGCGGTCAGCAGCAGATGTCCCCGGCGATGACCCAGCCCATGGCGCCGGTGCGTCCGCAGGGTCCGTCGCCGATGGGTCAGGCGCCCTCGCCCATGCGGGGCTTCCTGATCGACGAGGACGACAACTGACGGCCTGATGGCCAGTAGTACGGCGTAGACGTCGGCAGCGTTCAGGGCGGGGCCCCGGGTTGAACCCGGGGCCCCGCCCTTTTGCCGCACGTGTCCGTGCGCACAGCACCGGTGTTCGTGCATGCGCAACCGCGTTCGTGCGCACGCAACGCCGAAGGCCCGGACTCACCAAGATTTTTGGCGGGTCCGGGCCTTCGGCCTGGGGGTTACGCCCTGTGGCTACGCCTTGCGCAGGCGGAACGTCAGCGTCAGCCCCTCGTCCGTGAAGGGGTTCCCGAAGCTGTCGTCCGCGCCGCCTTCGGCGAAGTCGGTCGCCAGGACCTCGTCGGCGATCAGGCCGGCGTGGTCGGTGAGGGCAGCGACCGTCGCCGGGTCCGTGGCGGTCCAGCGCAGTGCGATGCGGTCGGCCACGTCGAGGCCGCTGTTCTTGCGCGCCTCCTGGATCAGGCGGATCGCGTCACGGGCCAGGCCCGCACGGCGGAGCTCCTCCGTGATCTCCAGGTCCAGCGCCACCGTCGCACCCGAGTCGGATGCCACGGACCAGCCCTCGCGCGGGGTCTCCGTGATGATCACCTCGTCCGGAGCGAGGGTGACCGTCTCGCCGTCGACCTCCACCGACGCCGTGCCCTCGCGCAGGGCCAGGGACAGCGCGGCCGCGTCCGTGTTCGCGATGGCCTTGGCCACGTCCTGGACGCGCTTGCCGAAACGCTTGCCCAGCGCGCGGAAGTTGGCCTTCGCGGTGGTGTCGACCAGGGAGCCGCCGACCTCGCTCAGCGTCGCCAGGGACTCGACGTTCAGCTCCTCCGTGATCTGCGTGCGCAGTTCCGAGCCGAGCGCCTCGAAGCCCGTCGCCGCGATCAGGGCGCGGGAGAGCGGCTGACGCGTCTTGACGCCCGACTCCGCGCGCGTGGCACGGCCCAGCTCCACGAGCCGGCGCACCAGCACCATCTGCTTCGACAGCTCCGGGTCGATGGCGGTGAGGTCCGCCTCCGGCCAGGTCGACAGGTGGACCGAATCGGGGGCACCCGGGGTGACCGGGACGATCAGGTCCTGCCACACCCGCTCGGTGATGAACGGGGTCAGCGGGGCCATCAGCTGTGTCACCGTCTCGACGACCTCGTGCAGCGTGCGCAGCGCCGCCTTGTCGCCCTGCCAGAAGCGGCGGCGGGAGCGGCGCACGTACCAGTTCGACAGGTCGTCGACGAACGCGGACAGCAGCTTGCCGGCGCGCTGGGTGTCGTAGGCGTCGAGGGCCTGGGTGACCTGGTCGGTGAGCGCGTGCAGTTCGGACAGCAGCCAGCGGTCCAGGACCGGGCGGTCGGCCGGGGCCGGGTCGGCCTCGGACGGGGCCCAGCCGGACGTACGCGCGTACAGGGCCTGGAAGGCGACCGTGTTCCAGTACGTGAGGAGCGTCTTGCGGACGACCTCCTGGATGGTGCCGTGGCCCACGCGGCGGGCCGCCCACGGGGAGCCGCCGGCCGCCATGAACCAGCGGACCGCGTCGGCGCCGTGCCGGTCCATGAGCGGGATCGGCTCCAGGGTGTTGCCCAGGTGCTTGGACATCTTGCGGCCGTCCTCGGCGAGGATGTGGCCCAGGCAGACCACGTTCTCGTACGAGGACTTGTCGAAGACCAGCGTGCCGACCGCCATCAGCGTGTAGAACCAGCCGCGGGTCTGGTCGATGGCCTCGCAGATGAACTGCGCCGGGTAACGGGCCTCGAAGATCTCCTTGTTCTTGTACGGGTATCCCCACTGCGCGAACGGCATCGAACCCGAGTCGTACCAGGCGTCGATGACCTCGGGCACGCGCGTGGCGGTCTGCCCGCAGCCGTCCTGCGGGCAGGCGAAGGTGACCTCGTCGATGAACGGGCGGTGCGGGTCCAGGCCCGACTGGTCGGCGCCGGTCAGCTCGGTCAGCTCGGTGAGGGAGCCGACGCAGGTGAGATGGTCGTCCGCGCAGCGCCAGATCGGCAGCGGGGTGCCCCAGTAGCGGTTGCGGGACAAGGCCCAGTCGATGTTGTTGTTCAGCCAGTCGCCGTACCGGCCGTTCTTGACCGTGTCCGGGAACCAGTTGGTGTTCTCGTTCTCCGCGAGGAGACGGTCCTTGACTGCCGTGGTGCGGATGTACCAGGAGGGCTGCGCGTAGTAGAGCAGCGCGGTGTGGCAGCGCCAGCAGTGCGGGTAGCTGTGCTCGTACGGGATGTGCTTGAAGAGCAGACCGCGCTGCTGGAGGTCCTCGGTGAGCTTTTCGTCCGCCTTCTTGAAGAAGACGCCGCCGACGAGGGGGACGTCCTCCTCGAACGTGCCGTCCGGGCGGACCGGGTTCACGACCGGCAGGCCGTACGCGCGGCAGACCTTGAGGTCGTCCTCACCGAAAGCGGGGGACTGGTGGACCAGACCCGTACCGTCCTCGGTCGTGACGTACTCGGCGTTCACGACGTAGTGCGTGCCGCCCTCGGTCTCCGGGAACTCGACCAGCTCGAACGGGCGCTGGTACGTCCAGCGCTCCAGCTCGGCGCCCGTGAACGTCTGGCCGGTGGTCTCCCAGCCCTCGCCGAGGGCCTTGGCGACGAGCGGCTCGGCGACGACGAGCTTCTCCTCGCCGTCGGTCGCGACGACGTAGGTCACCTCGGGGTGCGCGGCGACCGCCGTGTTGGAGACCAGCGTCCAGGGCGTGGTCGTCCACACCAGGAGCGCGGCCTCGCCGGCCAGCGGGCCGGAGGTGAGCGGGAAGCGGACGAAGACCGACGGGTCGACGACCGTCTCGTAGCCCTGCGCCAGCTCGTGGTCCGACAGGCCCGTGCCGCAGCGGGGGCACCAGGGGGCGACGCGGTGGTCCTGGGCCAGCAGGCCCTTGTTGAAGATCTCCTTGAGCGACCACCAGACCGACTCGATGTACTCGGGGTCCATGGTGCGGTAGGGGTCGGTGAGGTCGGTCCAGTAGCCCATGCGGGTCGTGAGTTCTTCGAAGGCGTCCGTGTGCCGGGTCACCGACTCGCGGCACTTCGCGTTGAACTCGGCGATGCCGTACGCCTCGATGTCCTGCTTGCCGGAGAAGCCGAGCTCCTTCTCCACGGTGAGCTCCACCGGGAGGCCGTGGCAGTCCCAGCCGGCCTTGCGGGCCACGTGGTAGCCGCGCATGGTGCGGAAGCGGGGGAAGACGTCCTTGAAGACGCGGGCCTCGATGTGGTGGGCGCCGGGCATGCCGTTGGCGGTGGGCGGACCCTCGTAGAACACCCACTCGGGGCGGCCCTCGGACTGCTCCAGGGTCTTGGCGAAGATCTTCTGCTCGCGCCAGAAGTCGAGCACGGCGTGCTCGAGGGCGGGCAGGTCGACCTGGGCGGGCACCTGGCGGTACGTCGGCGATGTCATCAGCGGGCTTCCTCCGGCGGACTTGCTGCCTTCCGTCCGGAGGGACGAGAGCTGTGTCTGCCTGCGCCGCCTTCGGCGCGCTCCCGCGGTACCACCCTCCTTGGCCCTCCGGCGCGGGGTGTGCGCCGGTGAGCCCCCTCATTGGGGTCGCGATGCCGGTTCTACTGGCCACTGCCCTCGGGATGCGGCTTTCTTCCGGCGGCTCCGGGGTGATCTTCACGTCGCGCTCGCCCCCGGGCTTCCACCGTCCCCGGGTCGCTCTGGGCTGCGTACGCCGCTACTCGTCCCCATCCACGCTTTTCGCTCCGCCCAGTGTACGGCGCCGCACGGACAGGGGCCGACCGCATTTTCGGGGGCGGTCGGGGACAGGGAGCCGTAAGGGGCGCCGTAATGGGTGACGTATGGGTTTGATGACCCGAATGGCGAGGTATGGGTGTTCGGATCCTGGGACGTCCGGCTCGGCGGATTACCCGGCGGGGAGCTGGGCACAACGGATGCAGGTTCGCCGCGCGCCGTGCGCGAGGCGGGCGAATCGGGCGGTGTGCCCCGTTGCCGCGGGACTCAAGTCGATTTATCGTCCCAGCACGATTCACGAGCAAGATCACAATATGTGAAGGGGCCGCGGCCATGGTGGCGAAGAAGACCGCCGTACAGCAGCCGGCGTCCGGCAGGTCCGCGGAGGCCTCCGGCGGTGCGGCCAAGGACGTGGGCGGGAAGAAGACCACACAGGGGGGCTCGGCGGGGCGGGCGGCGAAGGGGGCGGCCGGGAAGGCGACCGAGGGGACGAAGGCGGCTGTCGAGAAGACGAAGTCGGCGGTCAAGAAGGTGACGGGCAAGAAGGCCGTGGCCGGGAAAGTGGTGGCCAAGGCCGAGAAGGCCGTTGCCGAAAAGGTCGCGACGAAGAGGGCCGCGACGAAGGAGGCTGTGGCCAAGGAGGCCGCGGGCAAGGCTCCGGCCGAGAAGACGACCGAGAGGGAGACGGCGGCCGAGAAGGCGGCAGCCAGGAAGACGGCGGCCAAGGAGGCCGTGGCTGGAAAGGTCCCGGCCAAGAAGGCCCCCGCCAAGACGGCGGCGGCAAAGAAGGCGGCGGCCAAGGAAACAGCGCTCAAGGGGGCGGCAGGCAGGAAGACGGCGGCCAAGGAGGCCGCGGTCGAGGGGGCCCCGGGCAAGGAGACGGCGGCCAAGGAGGCGGCAGCCGGGAAGGCGGCTGAGAAGGCGGCGGCCACAGAGGCGCCAGCCAGGAAGGCGCCAGCCCGGAAGGCGGCAGCCAAAGAGACGGCGGCCGAGAAGGCGGCGGTCAAGGAGACGGTGGCCAGGAAGACGGCGGCAAAGAAGGACGCTGTCAGGAGGGCGAAGGCCGCCGAGGCCGGTGCCGCCGAGAAGGGCGTCGAGGCCGAGGGCGTTCGCGCCGGAGGCGAGAGCACCACCACGAAGGGCGGAGTCGGGAAGGGCGCGGCCCGGACCGGCGCCGTCACACAGGACACGGCCGGGAGCAGCACGGCCAAGAAGGCGGGTGCGGCCGAGGCCGCGCAGCAGACGGGAGCGACGACGGTGGGCGCGAAGAAGACTCCTGGCACGGCAACGGCGGCCAAGACCGCTGTTCCGAAGGCACGGGCGGCCGCGGTGGAGCCAGGTGAGCTCGCGGTACGCCCGGGCGAGGACCCCTGGACGGAGGCGGAGGTCGAGGAGGCGCGTGCCGAGCTGACGTCCGAGGAGACCCGGCTGCGTGAGGAGCTCGAGTCGTCGGAGCGGTCGCTCGCCGGTCTGATGCGGGACTCCGGGGACGGCGCCGGTCACGACGAGGCGGACACCGGCAGCAAGAACATCACGCGCGAGCACGAGCTGGCCCTGGCCGCCAACGCGCGCGAGATGCTCGTCCAGACCGAGCGCGCCCTGGAGCGCCTCGACTCCGGTACCTACGGCCTGTGCGAGAACTGCGGCAACCCCATCGGCAAGGCCCGCATGCAGGCCTTCCCGCGGGCCACTCTGTGCGTGGAGTGCAAGCAGAAGCAGGAGCGCCGTTACTGACCGGCGGCTGAATGCCTCCTGAGCACGTGGGACGCCCGGGGTGTGCCGTACCCTCGTCCTCAGTCAGGCACCTAGGTTGAGGGACTCACGTGGCAGAGGCGGAGCGCATCATCGGTACGCCGGACACACCGGACGCGGCCGGTAACGGGCGGGAGCGGCCCGGCGAGGACGCGGCGTCGGGCGAGCGCGCCGACTCCGAGGGCACCCGGGCCCCGGCCGGCGGCTCCGGCGATGCGGCGGCCGCCGGGGCGTCCGGCACGGATGAGCCGACGGCGGCCGGGCGTCCCCGGGGCAAGCGCCGCATCGCGGTCCTGTTCGCGGTCGCCATGGTTGCGTACGCCCTCGACCTGATCAGCAAGATGCTCGTGGTGGCCAAGCTGGAGCACCACCCGCCCATCGAGATCATCGGGGACTGGCTGAAGTTCGAGGCGATCCGCAACGCGGGCGCGGCCTTCGGCTTCGGAGAGGCCTTCACGGTGATCTTCACCATGATCGCGGCGGCGGTGATCGTGGTGATCGCCCGGCTCGCCCGCAAGCTCTACAGCCTGCCCTGGGCGATCGCGCTCGGCCTGCTGCTCGGCGGTGCGCTGGGCAACCTCACCGACCGGATCTTCCGGGCGCCGGGCGTCTTCGAGGGCGCGGTCGTGGACTTCATCGCGCCCAAGCACTTCGCCGTCTTCAACCTGGCGGACTCGGCGATCGTGTGCGGCGGCATCCTGATCGTGCTGCTGTCGTTCAAGGGGCTCGACCCTGACGGGACCGTCCACAAGGACTGAGCCCGCGAGGGGTTGTCCACAGGCTCCGTACGGGGCTGTCTCACCCGTCCGGCATACTCGACGGGTGAGCACGATTCCCGAGATCCGTACCCTGCCCGTGCCCGACGGACTGGAGGGCGAGCGCGTCGACGCCGCCATCTCCCGTATGTTCGGCTTCTCCCGGACCAAGGCGGCCGAGCTCGCCGCCGCGGGGAAGGTCACGGTCGACGGATCGGTGGTCGGCAAGTCGGAGCGGGTGCACGGCGGAGCCTGGCTCGAAGTCGAGATGCCGCAGGCGCCCGCGCCGGTGCAGGTGGTGGCCGAGCCGGTCGAGGGCATGGAGATCGTGCACGACGACGATGACGTGGTCGTGATCGTCAAGCCGGTGGGCGTGGCCGCGCACCCGTCGCCGGGCTGGACCGGCCCGACCGTCATCGGGGGCCTGGCCGCCGCCGGGTACCGGATCTCGACCTCCGGGGCCGCGGAGCGCCAGGGCATCGTGCACCGGCTCGACGTCGGCACGTCCGGGCTGATGGTGGTCGCCAAGTCGGAGTACGCCTACACGTCGCTCAAGCGCCAGTTCAAGGAGCGCACGGTCGACAAGCGGTACCACACGCTCGTCCAGGGCCACCCCGACCCGACCAGCGGCACCATCGACGCGCCCATCGGACGGCACCCGCAGCACGACTACAAGTGGGCGGTCACCGCCGAGGGCAAGCCGTCCGTCACGCACTACGACCTGATCGAGGCCTTCCGCGCGGCGTCCCTGCTCGACGTGAAGCTGGAGACCGGCCGCACCCACCAGATCCGCGTCCACATGGCCGCCCACCGGCACCCCTGCGTGGGCGACCTGACGTACGGGGCCGACCCGACGCTCGCCAAGCGGCTCCATCTGACCCGCCAGTGGCTGCACGCGGTGCGGCTCGGCTTCGAGCACCCCGGGGACGGGCAGTGGGCGGAGTTCTCCTGCGAGTACCCGGACGACCTCCAGAAGGCCCTGGACCAGGTCCGGGAGGAGACGTACGCATGAGCGGGAGGCCGGCGCCGTCGTACGCGGTGCGGGTCGCCGAGGACCCGGCCGACCGTGAGGCGTGCTTCGCGGTGCGCAAGGAGGTGTTCGTCGGCGAGCAGGGAGTGCCGGAAGGCATCGAGTACGACGCGTACGACCGGGGGGCCGTCCATGTGCTGGCGGTCCGGGAGGACGGCGTGCCGGTCGGGACCGGGCGGCTGCTGCTCGGGGAGGCGGCCGTGGCGCAGACCGGCGCCGACCCGTCCGTGGGCTCCCTCGGCCGGCTCGCCGTGGCCGCCCACGCGCGCGGTCTCGGTGTCGGCGCCGCCCTGGTGCGGGCCATCGAGGAGGCGGCACGCGCGCGTGGTCTCGCGGCCGTGGACCTGCACGCCCAGACGCACGCGCTGGGCTTCTACGAGCGGCTCGGCTACGAGGCGTACGGGCCGGAGTACTTGGAGGCGGGCATTCCGCACCAGGCGATGCGGCGCTCGCTTTAGCCCGTCATGACGGGTGCCGAAACGGTTTGTCCCGGGAGTTGCGTGGCAGGCTTGAGGTCAGTCGTGTGAACGTTTGACCTTCCGGAGCGCTGACCGTGGATCAGTTGGCCCTGCTGTTCGTGCTGCTGCTCGGGGCCGTGATCAGCGTCCCGGTCGGGGACCGGATCGGCATGCCCGCGCCGGTGCTGATGACACTCCTGGGCATAGTCCTCGCGCTGCTCGACTTCGTGCCGAACGTGCAGATCCCGCCGGACCTGATCCTGCCGCTGTTGCTTCCGCCGCTGCTGTACGCGGCGGTGCGGCGCACGTCCTGGCGGCAGTTCGCGGCGAACAAGAGACCGATCTTCCTGCTGGCCGTGGCGCTGGTGTTCGTCACCATGGCCTCTGTGGCCGCCGCGGCCAACGCGATCGTGCCGGGGCTGCCGCTGGCAGCGGCGTTCGCGCTCGGCGCGCTGGTCGCGCCGCCGGACCCGGTCGCGGCGACCGCCGTCGCCGGGCAACTGGGGCTGCCGCGCCGGCTGGTGTCGATCCTGGAGGGCGAGGGGCTGTTCAACGACGTGACGGCCATCGTCCTGTACCACGTGGCGATCGCGGCCGCCGTCAGCGGGACGTTCTCACCCTGGAAGGCCGGGCTGGATCTGGTGCTGTCGGCCGTGGTGGCGGTGGCCGTGGGCCTCGCGCTGGGCTGGGGCGCGAACAAGCTGATGGAACTGCTCGGGGAGGCGACCCTCCAGATCGGGCTGACCCTGCTGGTGCCGTACGCCTCGTACGTCATGGCCGAGGAACTGCACGGGTCCGGAGTGCTCGCCGTGCTCACCACCGCGCTGTTCCTCGCGGAGTACGGGTCCGACGCCGACGACGTCATGACGCGGCTGGCCGGGCACACGTTCTGGAACATCGTCGACACGCTCGTCACCGGCGTCGCGTTCGGGCTGGTCGGGCTGGAGTTGCACAACGCGATCCACACGGCGTCCGGCCGCTGGGGCGAGTTGCTCGGGTGGGCGGCGGTGGTCGTCTGCGTGGTCGTGTTCGTACGGCTGTTGTGGCTGCTGCCGGCGACCTGGCTGACCAAACGGCTGCACGCGCGGCGGGACTACGACGAGGACATCCCGGTGAGCTGGCGCGAGACCGTGGTGATGTGGTGGTCGGGGATGCGGGGGGTGGCCTCGGTCGCGCTGGTGCTGGCCATTCCGCTGGAGACCGACGCCGGGGCGCCGTTCCCCAGCCGGGACGAGATCATCTTCATCGCGTTCGGGGTGATCATGGCGACGTTGGTGGTGCAGGGGCTGACGTTGCCGTGGCTGGTGCGGTCGCTGGGGGTGCGGGCCGACACGGACGTCGAGAAGGAGTTCGCGAAGGCGTTGGCGATCCGGGCGTCCAAGGCGGCGAAGCGCAGGCTCCGGGAGATCGAGGAGGCCGAGGAACTGCCGGAGGAGTTGTCCGAGCAGATGGTGCGGCGGGCGTTCGACATCGCGGTGCGGATCAGCCCTGAAGTGGCCGAGGACGAGCGGCGGGACGCCTATCGGGAGCGGGCCCGGCGGCTGAAGCGGGTGCGGCGCATCCAGCAGGAGATGCTGAGTGCGGCGCGGCATGAGGTGTTGGCGGCGAGAAGCGAGCCGGGGGCGGACCCGGAGGTGGTGGACCGGGTGCTGCGGCATCTCGATGTGCGGTCCATGCGGTGAGCTGTAGGCTCCCCCCTCCCCGGGGCGGGCCCGCCCGTAGCTGTTCGCTTCAGCCGTTGACCTCGTCAGCGCTCCGGCCTCGTCGAGCCGTGGAAGCGGCGCTGCTGCGGGACGCCGTCCTGGGACGGGCGGTGGCCGTTCTGGGTCTGGGACGGCGGCAGGATCGCGTCCGCCGTGTTGACCCGGGGCAGGGCGTACGGGTGCTCGTCGGCCAGCCAGCGGACCATCTGCTCGCGGACCGTGACCCGCGCCGTCCAGATGTCGTCCGCGTCCTTGGCGGTGACCAGGGCCCGCACCTGCATGGTGTTGGGGGTGGTGTCCGTCACGGACAGGTCGTAGGCGCGGCCGTCCCAGGCCGGGCACTGGCGCAGGATGTCGCGGAGTTTCTCGCGCATGGCGTCCACGGGGGCCGTGTGGTCGACGTGCCAGAAGACGGTGCCGGTCATCTGCGGCGTGCCGCGCGACCAGTTCTCGAACGGCTTGGACGTGAAGTACGACACCGGCATGGTGATCCGCCGCTCGTCCCAGGTGCGCACGGTCAGGAACGTCAGCGTGATCTCCTCGACCGTGCCCCACTCGCCGTCCACGACGACGGTGTCCCCGATGCGCACCATGTCGCCGAAGGCGATCTGGAACCCGGCGAACATGTTGCTCAGCGTGGACTGGGCGGCGACACCGGCGACGATGCCGAGGATGCCGGCCGAGGCCAGCAGTGAGGCACCCGCCGCGCGGAACGCCGGGAACGTCAGCAGCATGCTCGCCGCGGCCACCACGCCGACGATCGCCGACACCACCCGCATGATCAGCGTCACCTGGGTGCGCACCCGGCGGACCCTGGCCGGGTCGCGGTGGGCCCGGCCATTGGCGTAGCGGCTGTAGGACGTCTCGACGATCGCCGACGCGATACGGATCACCAGCCAGGCGGCTGACCCGATCAGTACCAGGGTCAGCGCTTGGCCGATGCCCTCCTTGCGGCTCTCCAGCAGTTGTGCCTCGTCGTACGACCCTCGCAGCAGGGCCGCGCACAGCAGGAGCTGGTAGGGGATGCGGCCGCGACGGAGCAGACCCCACAGCGGGGTCTCGTGGTGCCGTTCGTCGGCCTTGCGCAGCAGGAAGTCGGTGGCCCAGCCGATCACCAGCGTGAGCACGACCGAGCCACCGACCACGATCAGCGGTCGTAGCAGGTTCTCCATGCCCCCGAACCTAACCGGCTCGCCGGGGGCATGAACATGTGACTTCGGCGGCGTCCTGGGTAGTGCCGCGATCTCGGCTCGTCACACCCGGCTGGCACCATGGCTTCATGAACATCATGCTCTTTCACTCGACCCATGGGCTGCGGCCCGCGGTGCTCCAGGCCGCCGACCGGCTGCGCGCGGCCGGACACGAGGTGTGGACACCCGACCTCTTCGAGGGACGCACGTTCGACACGGTCGAGGAAGGCATGGAGCACAAGGAGAAGATCGGCAAGGAGGAGCTGCTGAGGCGGGCCGTGCTGGCCGCCGCGCCCTACTCCGAGCGCGGGCTGGTCTACGCCGGGTTCTCGCTCGGCGCCTCCATCGCGCAGACCCTCGCCCTCGGCGACGACAAGGCGCGTGGGCTGCTGCTCGTGCACGGCACGTCGGACATCGCGCCGGGCGTCACGGCGGACGAGTTGCCGGTCCAGCTGCACGTGGCGGAGCCGGACCCGTTCGAGACGGACGACTGGCTGAGCGCCTGGTACCTCCAGATGGGCCGCACCGGCGCCGACGTAGAGGTGTACCGGTACGCCGGGGCCGGCCACCTCTACACCGACCCCGACCTGCCCGACTACGACGAGGAGGCCGCCGAGGCCACCTGGCGGGTGGCGCTCGGCTTCCTGGAGACCCTCCAGTAGACCGGCCCGTTCGGGCACGCCTTCGAGGTGACGGTGGTTACACCGGGTCGTGGACGCGCTCGATCTTCTGCGTGCCGCTGCGCGTGCGGTACGAGCGGGCCCACGTGACGGTGGCGTCGCGCTTCGTGCGGTCGGACAGGACGTAGTAGTCCATCTGCGCCCGCTCGGCCGTGATGTCCAGGACGCCGTAGCCGTGGCGGTCGGTGTCGACCCAGTGGACGTGCCGGTTGGCGGCGCGGATGACGGGTGAGGCGACCGCGGAGACCGTGCCCTGGGGGACCTTGACGAGGTCGTCGAGGTTGTCGGAGGTGACCGAGGTGACGACGAACTCCGTGGCGGCCGACGGGGACAGCGGGTACGTACCGGCGTCCACCGGCACGTCGTTGGCCCAGGCCATGTGGATGTCGCCGGTGAGGAAGACCGTGTTGCGGATCGAGTTCGCCCGCAGGTGCGCCAGGATCTCGCGGCGGTCGTCGGTGTAGCCGTCCCACTGGTCGGTGTTGAGGGCGAGGCCCTCCTGCGGCAGGCCCAGCAGCTTGGCCAGCGGCTTCAGCAGATCGGCGGAGAGCGAGCCGATGGCGAACGGCGAGACCATCACCGAGTTGCCGACCAGCCGCCAGGTGGTGTCGGACGCCTTCAGGCCCGCCTTGAGCCAGTCGAGCTGGGCGCGGCCGGTGAGTGTGCGGTCCGGGTCGTCGACCTCGCCGCCTCCGACCTTGACCTGCTGCGAGCGGAACGAGCGCAGGTCCAGCAGCGAGAGGTCGGCCAGCTTGCCGAAGCGCAGGCGGCGGTAGGTGGTGCCCGCGATCGCCGGTCGCACCGGCATCCACTCGAAGTAGGCCTGCTTGGCGGCGGCCTGGCGGGCGGACCAGGCGCCCTCGGCGCCCTCCGTGTGGTTCTCGGCGCCGCCCGACCAGGCGTCGTTGGCGAACTCGTGGTCGTCCCAGATCGCCACGACCGGGGCCGCCGCGTGCAGCGCCTGGAGGTCCGGGTCGGTCTTGTAACGGGCGTGCCGGACGCGGTAGTCGGCGAGGGTGACGATCTCGTGGGCCGGGGCGTGCGGGCGGACGACCGTGCCGCGGGTGCCGTACTCGCCGGTGCCGTACTCGTAGACGTAGTCGCCGAGGTGCAGCCAGGCGTCCAGGTCGCCGCGGGCCGCGAGATGGCGGTACGAGGAGAAGTAGCCGGCTTCCCAGTTGGCGCAGGAGACCACGCCGAAGCGGAGGCCCGTGACGGCCGCGTCGGCCGCCGGGGCGGTGCGGGTGCGGGCGGCGGGGGAGTCGGTGCCCCCGGCGGAGAAGCGGAACCAGTAGTCGGTGGCCGGTTCCAGGCCGCGGATGTCGGCCTTCACGGTGTGGTCGGAGGCGGCGGTCGCGGTGGTGGAGCCCTTGGCGACGACGGTGGTGAACGCCCGGTCCCTGGCGACGACCCAGCTCACCTCGGTGGCCGGGCCGAGCCCCGAGCCGGGTATGGCCTCCGGGACGGGCGTCACGCGGGTCCACAGCAGGACGCCGTCCGGCAGGGGGTCACCGGAGGCGACGCCGTGCAGGAAGGCGGGAGCCTGGTCGACGGCGCGCGCGGGCAGGGTCGCCGCCAGCGGTCCGGCCAGGACAGCGGTCGCCGCCGCGGCCTTGACGACCGTGCGGCGGCGCGGGGTGAGGGAGTTGAGGCCCTCTGACGGCTTCGATGATCTGTATCGACTGGTCACGGACGATCAGGTTACTGATCGGTATGCACCAGAGCGGGCGAACTCCCGAAGTTCGCCCGCTCTTCACGCAGTGACCGGTCCCGGCCTCGTCGTCACTTCTTGAGGGCCTCGCCCACCACCCGGTTGAAGTCGGCCACCGTCATCAGCGGCGTGCCCTGCTTGTCGGCGGTGAGCTGCTTGCCGTCCATGACGAAGCCCGGGGTGCCCTGCACGCCGTCCTTGTTGTCGTCGAAGGTCTTCGACATGGCCATCGCCCAGGCGTCGTAGGTGCCCTTCTCGACCGCGTCCTGGAACTTCTTGTTGTTCTTCAGCGCGGGGACGGTGTCGGCGACCTTGATGAGGTAACTGTCCTTCTTGAACTCGTCGGTCGTCTCCTCGGGGTGGTACTTCGCCGAGTACAGCGCGGCCTTGTAGTCGAGGAACGCCTCGGGGCTGACGTTCAGCGCGGCACCCAGGGCGCTCAGCGCGTTCTTGGAGCCCTCGCCGTTGTCCTTGTTGTCGATGAAGGTCGCGCCGATGAACTGCATCTTGTACTTGCCGTCGTCGATGTCCTTCTTCACGGTCGGACCGACGGTCTGCTCGAACTGGGCGCACACGGGGCAGCGCGGGTCCTCGTAGATCTTCAGGGTCTTCTTGGCCGAGTCCTTGCCGATGACGACCGTGGTGCCCTTGGCGCCCGTGGTGTTGGCCGGGGCGACGACCTTCTCGTCCTTCACCGCCTCCCAGTGGGTCGGCTTGTTGGCCTGGACGACCGCGTAGCCGATGCCGCCGGCTATCGCCAGGACGCCGACGATGGAGGCGGCGACGATGATCTGCCGCTTGGCCTTCGCCCGCTTGGCCTCGCGCTCGCGCTCGATGCGCAGCCGCTCACGGGCCGCCGTCTTCGCCGCCTGGCTGTTCCGCTTGCTCATGGTGATGTTCTCCGTCGGGGACGCGCACACGTCGTGTGCGGAATATGTAAGGGGGACTGCCGGTGCTCGAAAGGTGCTCACGCGAAGGCGGGCGAGCACGGCGGTCCACGTCGTCCCAGGGAGTGGGCGAGGATCCGGTCGCGGGCGGTGGGCGTGCGGTCGGCGGCCCGCGACGGCAGCCGGGGCCCGGCCGGGTCCCGTGTCACCGTCACCGCGGCGACCGCCAGCAGCAACGGCCGGAACGTGCTCGCCGCCACCGCCCGCAGCAGCTGGGCCAGGGCCCGCTCACCCCGGCGCAGCCAGACGGCGGCGGCCAGTCCCACGCCGACGTGCGCGCCGAGCAGCAGCCAGGCGGTGGCCGGGTCGGCATGCGCGACCACGGCCGCGAGCCGGTCGGTGCCGGTGGCCCCGGCCATCCGCGCCAGCGGCGTGCCGACCTCGCCGCCGCCGCACAGCACGTCCAGGCCGACCGACCGCAGAGGGCCGGCGACCGGGCCGCCCGACCGGCCGTAACAGGCGTGCTGTCCCGTGGTGAACACCGTGTCCGCGGCCAGTTCCAGCGGGATCAGCAGGGCGGCGATCCGCCCGAAGGAGCGCTCGCGGCCCGCCAGGGCGTACGCGATCACGAACACGGTGGCGGCGACCGCGGCCACCGTGCCCAACGGGAGCGGGACCCCGGACAGCAGCACGTGCGACGCGGTGCTGAGCGTCACGACCACTGCCGTGAACAGCGCCGCGCGTACGGCTCTGAGCTGGATCCCGGATATGTCCATAGCGAAAGGAGAGTCTGTCACGGGGGCCTTAAGGGACCCCTAAAGGATGCCTGTGAGAGAGCGGTCGGCCAAAGCCGGCGGTTCAGGGGTCCTTACAGCCCCGGGATCCGGCCGTTGCGGAACAGGTCAACGAAGGTCTGGTGGTCGGCACGCGCGCGTGCGCCGTAGCTGTGCGCGAAGTCGGTCAGCAGCGGCGCGAAGCCCTCCTCGTCGGCCGCGATCGCCGCGTCGATGGCCCGCTCCGTGGAGAACGGCACCAGGGACTCACCGGACTGGTCGTCCGCCGCCGAGTGCATCGTGGCCGTGGCCCGGCCGAGATCGGCCACCACCTGTGCGATTTCCTCCGCGTCGTCGATGTCGCCCCAGTCGAGATCCACCGCGTACGGCGAGACCTCGGCGACCAGCTGGCCCGCGCCGTCCAGCTCGGTCCAGCCCAGCCACGGGTCGGCGTGCGCCTGGAGGGCACGCTGGGAGATGACCGTGCGGTGCCCCTCGTGCTGGAAGTAGTCGCGGATCGCCTGGTCCGTGACGTGCCGGGAGACGGCCGGGGTCTGGGCCTGCTTGATGTAGATCACCACATCGTTCTCCAGGGCGTCGCTGTGGCCCTCAAGGAGGATGTTGTACGACGGCAGCCCCGCCGAGCCGATGCCGATGCCGCGCCGGCCGACGACGTCCTTCACGCGGTAGGAGTCCGGGCGGGCCAGCGAACTGTCCGGCAGCGTCTCCAGGTAGCCGTCGAAGGCGGCGAGGACCTTGTAGCGCGTGGCCGCGTCCAGCTCCACCGAGCCGCCACCCGGCGCGAAGCGGCGCTCGAAGTCGCGGATCTCCGTCATCGACTCCAGCAGCCCGAACCGGGTCAGCGACCGGGCGTCACGCAGCGCGTCCAGCAGCGGGCCCTGCGCGGTGTCCAGCGTGAACGGCGGCACCTCGTCGCTCTTGGCGCCGGTGGCCAGCGCGTGGATCCGCTCGCGGTACGCGACCGCGTAGATCGTCACCAGCTCGGAGATCTGCTCGTCGCTGAGCGCCTTCGCGTACCCGATGAGGGCGATGGAGGCGGCGAAGCGCTTCAGGTCCCACGTGAAGGGACCGACGTAGGCCTCGTCGAAGTCGTTGACGTTGAAGATCAGGCGGCCGTTGGCGTCCATGTACGTGCCGAAGTTCTCCGCGTGCAGGTCGCCGTGGATCCACACGCGCGAGGTGCGCTCGTCCAGGAACGGCCCGCCCCGCTTCTCCTCATCCAGATCGTGGTAGAAGAGGCATGCCGTGCCCCGGTAGAACGCGAAGGCCGAGGCCGCCATCTTCCGGAACTTCACGCGGAACGCGGCCGGGTCGGCGGCCAGGAGCTCGCCGAAGGCGGTGTCGAAGACGGCGAGAATTTCCTCACCGCGGTGCTCGTCGTCGAGCTGCGGGAACGACATCGCTGGGTGCCTCCTGGTGCATGCGTCTGGGGACGGCAGGTCCGCCCTCTGCCTAACGTGCGGCGGTCCGCGGGAGTGCCCGCGAGCCTCGCACGAAGGTACGCGGGTCAGGCCCCCGGGTGTCAGCGGCGAGGCATAGACTTCGACGCTGTCCCCCAGACTGTCCGCAGCCTGTCGGGCCCCATTCGACGTATGTTTTCCCTGGAGGCCGCAGCCGTGTCGAAGCCGCCGTTCACGCACCTGCACGTCCACACCCAGTACTCGCTGCTGGACGGTGCCGCGCGGCTGAAGGACATGTTCAACGCGTGCAACGAGATGGGCATGACGCACATCGCCATGTCCGACCACGGCAACCTCCACGGGGCGTACGACTTCTTCCACTCCGCGCAGAAGGCCGGGGTCACCCCGATCATCGGCATCGAGGCGTACGTCGCGCCCGAGTCGCGCCGCAACAAGCGCAAGATCCAGTGGGGCCAGCCGCACCAGAAGCGGGACGACGTCTCCGGTTCCGGTGGTTACACCCACAAGACGATGTGGGCCGTGAACAAGACCGGCCTGCACAACCTCTTCCGGCTCTCCTCGGACGCGTACGCCGAGGGCTGGCTCCAGAAGTGGCCCCGGATGGACAAGGAGACCATCGCCAAGTGGTCCGAGGGGATCGTCGCCTCCACCGGCTGCCCCTCCGGCGAGGTCCAGACCCGGCTGCGCCTCGGCCACTTCGACGAGGCCCTCAAGGCCGCCGCCGACTACCAGGACATCTTCGGCAAGGACCGCTACTTCCTGGAGTTGATGGACCACGGCATCGAGATCGAGCGCCGGGTCCGCGACGGCCTTCTGGAGATCGCCAAGAAGCTCGGCATCCCCCCGTTGGTCACCAACGACTCGCACTACACCTACTCGCACGAGGCGAGCGCCCACGACGCCCTGCTGTGCATCCAGACCGGCAAGAACCTCTCCGACCCGGACCGCTTCAGGTTCGACGGCACCGGCTACTACCTGAAGTCCACGGACGAGATGTACGCCATCGACTCCTCGGACGCCTGGCAGGAGGGCTGCGCCAACACCCGGCTGATCGCCGAGATGGTCGACACCACGGGCATGTTCGAGAAGCGCGACCTCATGCCCAAGTTCGACATTCCGGAGGGGTACACCGAGGTCAGCTGGTTCCGCGAGGAGACCCTGCGCGGCATGCACCGCCGCTTCCCGGACGGCATCCCGGACGACCGCATGAAGCAGGTCGAGTACGAGATGGACACCATCATCTCGATGGGCTTCCCGGGCTACTTCCTCGTGGTCGCCGACTTCATCATGTGGGCCAAGAAGCAGGGCATCGCGGTCGGCCCCGGCCGAGGCTCCGCGGCCGGCTCGATCGTCGCCTACGCCCTCGGCATCACCGACCTCGACCCCATCCCGCACGGCCTGATCTTCGAGCGGTTCCTCAACCCCGAGCGCATCTCCATGCCCGATGTCGACATCGACTTCGACGAGCGCCGGCGCGTCGAGGTGATCCGGTACGTGACGGAGAAGTACGGCGCCGACAAGGTCGCCATGATCGGCACGTACGGCACCATCAAGGCCAAGAACGCGATCAAGGACTCCGCGCGTGTGCTGGGCTACCCGTACGCGATGGGCGACCGCCTCACCAAGGCCATGCCCGCCGACGTCCTCGGCAAGGGCATCAACCTCGACGGCATCACCAACCCCGAGCACCCCCGGTACTCGGAGGCGGGCGAGATCCGGGCGATGTACGAGAACGAGCCGGACGTGAAGAAGGTCATCGACACCGCCAAGGGCGTCGAGGGCCTGGTCCGGCAGATGGGCGTGCACGCCGCCGGCGTGATCATGTCCAGCGAGACGATCACCGACCACGTCCCGGTCTGGGTCAGGCACACCGACGGCGTGACCATCACGCAGTGGGACTACCCGAGCTGTGAGTCGCTCGGCCTGCTGAAGATGGACTTCCTGGGCCTGCGCAACCTGACGATCATGGACGACGCCGTCAAGATGGTGAAGTCCAACAAGGGGATCGACATCGATCTCCTGAGCCTCCCGCTCGACGACCCCACGACCTTCGAACTGCTCCAGCGCGGCGACACCCTCGGCGTCTTCCAGTTCGACGGCGGCCCCATGCGCTCGCTGCTGCGGCTGATGAAGCCGGACAACTTCGAAGACATCTCCGCCGTGTCGGCCCTGTACCGCCCGGGCCCGATGGGCATGAACTCCCACACGAACTACGCGCTGCGCAAGAACGGGCAGCAGGAGATCACCCCGATCCACCCCGAGCTGGAGGAGCCGCTCAGGGAGGTCCTGGACGTCACCCACGGCCTGATCGTCTACCAGGAGCAGGTGCAGAAGGCCGCCCAGATCATCGCCGGCTACTCGCTCGGCGAGGCCGACATCCTCCGCCGCGTGATGGGCAAGAAGAAGCCCGAGGAACTGGCGAAGAACTTCGTGCTGTTCCAGGAGGGCGCCCGCAGGAAGGGTTTCAGCGACGAGGCCATCCAGGCCCTGTGGGACGTGCTGGTCCCCTTCGCCGGCTACGCGTTCAACAAGGCGCACTCCGCCGCGTACGGACTCGTCTCGTACTGGACCGCGTACCTCAAGGCGAACCACCCCGCCGAGTACATGGCCGCGCTGCTCACGTCCGTGAAGGACGACAAGGACAAGTCGGCCGTCTACCTCAACGAGTGCCGCCGCATGGGCATCAAGGTGCTCCCGCCGGACGTCAACGAGTCGATGTCCAACTTCGCCGCCCAGGGCGACGACGTGATCCTCTTCGGCCTCTCCGCCGTCCGCAACGTCGGTACGAACGTCGTCGAGTCGATCATCCGGTGCCGCAAGGCCAAGGGGAAGTACACCTCGTTCCCGGACTACCTCGACAAGGTGGAGGCGGTGGTCTGCAACAAGCGCACCACCGAATCGCTGATCAAGGCCGGCGCCTTCGACGCGATGGGCCACACCCGCAAGGGCCTCACCGCGCACTACGAGCCGATGATCGACAACGTCGTCGCGGTCAAGCGCAAGGAGGCCGAGGGGCAGTTCGACCTCTTCGGCGGCATGGGGGAGGAGCAGAGCGAGGAGCCGGGCTTCGGGCTCGACGTGGAGTTCACCACCGAGGAGTGGGACAAGACCTATCTGCTCGCCCAGGAGCGGGAGATGCTCGGACTGTACGTCTCCGACCACCCGCTGTTCGGGCTGGAGCACATCCTGTCCGACAAGGCCGACGCGGGCATCTCCCAGCTGACCGGTGGTGAGCACGCGGACGGCGCGGTCGTCACCATCGGCGGCATCATCTCCGGCCTCCAGCGCAAGATGACCAAGCAGGGCAACGCCTGGGCCATCGCCACCGTCGAGGACCTCGCCGGTTCGATCGAGTGCATGTTCTTCCCGGCGACCTACCAGCTCGTCTCGACCCAACTCGTCGAGGACGCCGTGGTGTTCGTCAAGGGCCGCCTCGACAAGCGCGAGGACGTGCCGCGGCTGGTCGCGATGGAGTTGCAGGTCCCCGACCTGTCGAACGCGGGCACCAACGCGCCCGTCGTGCTGACCATCCCGGCCACGCGGGTCACCCCGCCGCTGGTCAGCCGTCTCGGCGAGGTCCTCAGCCACCACAAGGGCGACAGCGAGGTGCGGATCAGGCTCCAGGGGCCGACCAAGACGACCGTGCTGCGTCTGGACCGGCACCGGGTGAAGCCGGACCCGGCGCTCTTCGGTGACCTGAAGGTGCTGCTCGGGCCGTCCTGCCTGGCGGGCTGACGCTGAGCTCGGAGCGGCTCTTGACGCGCGAGAGGGGCGCACCTGGTACCGGGTGCGCCCCTCGGCGTGTGTCCGGGCCTCAATCACCCGTTACACAGATGTCAGTTGTGACCGAAGCTCCGCTTGCGCTTGCGGGACGCCACGTCGCCGGGGGTCACCTCGACCTCGGGCTGGGGCTCCGCCTCCGCGGTGGGACGGCGGTCCGCACGCTGACCACGCTCGGTAGGACGCTGCTGCTTACGGTCACGGTTCTTGTTCTTGGCCATGGTGATGCCTCCTGTGGGGGATCTAGGGGCCAGGGCCGGGACCAGATTCACACAGGCCGACAACGATCGCATGTCGGACAATTACCGTGCGTGACAGGGCTGGTCGTGGCGAGAACCTCGGAAACGCCACGCCGAAGATCGAGTTCCGGCCGTTAACCTCCGCGCCGTCGGGCAGACTCGAAGCAAGCCCGAAGCAAACCTCCCGGGAAGAGGGTGAGTCGTGTGGACCGCTGCATCGTCCTGGTGGACGCGGGGTATCTGCTGGGGGCAGCGGCGAGTCTCCTCGCCGGGGAGCCCTCACGATCCCGTATCACCGTCGACCACACCGCCCTCATCCAGGGGCTGCGCGAACGCGCCGAGTCGGACACACAGCAGCCGCTGTTGCGCATCTACTGGTTCGACGGCGCCCCCGACCGCGTCCCGCAGCCCGAGCACCGCAGGCTGCGCGTGATGCCCCGGGTCACCGTCCGGCTGGGCGCGCTGACCCGCAGCGACGGCCGCTGGGCGCAGAAGGGCGTGGACGCCGCGATGCACGCCGAGCTCACCGAACTGGCCCGCAACCGCGCCTGCTCGGACGTCGTCCTGGTGACCGGGGACGGCGACCTGCTGCCGGGCATGATGGCCGCCAAGGAGCACGGCGTCGCCGTCCACCTGTGGGCCGTGCAGGCCGCCGACGGCGACTACAACCAGTCCGAGGACCTGGTCGCCGAGGCCGACGAGCGGCGCGTCCTGGATCGCGCCTGGATCACCAAGGCCGTCCGCGCCAAGGAGCACACCGGCGTGTGCGCCCCGCAGCCCGCGCCCCGGCCCGAGATCGCCGCGATCCTCTCCGCCCCGCTGCCCGAGGCCGCGCTCGCCGCCGCGACCGAGCGCCCCGCCCCGCAGCCGCAGCACCCCGCGGCCGACGCCGGGCAGAACGGAGCGGAGGAACGGGTGCCCGCCCCGAAAGGCGTTCCCACACCCAAAGACCTCGCCGCCCTGCGCGCCCCCGGCACCCAGGCCGCCCAGCAGCCCGCCTCCGCCACCCTCCGCTGGTCCTCCGACAAAGGCTGGGTCGACCGGCCCACGGCCGAGCCCCCCGAGGCCGCCTCGATGCCGACGCTCGCCCAGCTGACCACGGCCGAGCAGCGGTGGGCCGACCGCGAGGAGGACATCACCACCGTCGGCGGCGACCCCTTCGAGGTGGGGCAGGTCTTCGCCCGGCGCTGGGTCGAGCGCCTCGGCGACCAGGGCCACCTGCAGAAACTGTCCGGGATGTACCCGCGCATCCCGCACCGCGTCGACGGGGAGCTGCTGCGCTACGCCGCCCGCTTCGGTCTGCTGGCCCACAAGGACGACCAGATCGACGAGCGGGACCGGTACGCCATCCGGGCCGGTTTCTGGAAGGAGATCGGCGTGCGCACGGGAGTGGAGCACGCGCCTGTCGGCGAATGAGGACTTTGCCGACGGATTTCCCGTTGTGGACCGACCCGAGAGCGGACCGGGCTTGCCGACCCCGTAGTCTCGTCCCTTGTGAGTAAGCGCGCGGCACAGGCATTTCGGCACGATGGTGACGTCGTGTGCGCGGTGCGCGGGCTGACCAAGACCTATCCGGCGGTACGCGGCCGTCGCGGCGCGCCCGGAACACCCGAGGTCCGGGCCACGGACGACGTGACGCTGGACATCAGGCGCGGCGAGATCTTCGGCCTGCTCGGGCCGAACGGCGCCGGCAAGTCCACCCTCGTACGGCAGCTCACAGGACTGATGCGGCCCGACCGCGGCAGCGTGGGGATCCTCGGGCACGACATCGTGCGCCACCCGGAGCGGGCCGCGCGGATCCTCGCCTACCTCGGGCAGGAGTCGACCGCCCTCGACGAGCTGACCGTGTCGCTCGCCGCCGAGACCACCGGGCGGCTGCGCGGCCTGGACGTACGGCGGGCGCGGGCCGAGCGGGACGACGTACTCGACGAGCTGGGGCTCGCGCCGCTCGCCGGGCGGCCGCTGAAGAAGCTCTCCGGGGGCCAGCGGCGCCTGGCGTGTTTCGCCGCGGCGCTGGTGGGGGAGCGGCCGCTGCTCGTGCTCGACGAGCCGACCACCGGCATGGACCCGGTGGCGCGGCGGGCCGTGTGGTCCGCCGTCGACCGGCGGCGGGCCGAGCGCGGGACGACCGTGCTGCTCGTCACCCACAACGTCATCGAGGCCGAGACCGTGCTGGACCGGGTGGCCGTCCTCGACCGGGGGCGGGTGATCGCCTGCGACACCCCGACCGGGCTCAAGGAGCAGGTCGCCGGCGAGGTGCGGGTCGATTTGGTGTGGCGGGACGCGGCGCCGCTGCACGTCCCCGAGGTGGCCGCGCTGCGGGACCGCGCCGTGGAGTCGGGCCGCCTGTGGACGCTCCGGCTCGGGCCCGAGGAGGCCCGGGCGGTCGTCGCCACCGTCACCGGTGGGGCCGCCTTCGCCGCCCTCGACGACTTCACGCTGGCCACCCCGAGCCTGGAGGACGTGTACTTGGCCCTGGGCGGTGCCGTGCAGCAGGGGCTGGTGAAGGCGTGAGGCGTACCGAGGCCTTGAGTGCGGGGGCGAACATGACGGCCTGGAATGTGACGGCCCGGAATGCGGCGGCCTTGAGTACGCAGGCCGCCGCGTACGTACCGAACAGGGCGACTGCCGCAGTGGACCCGACGAAGGGGAGCAGCGCGACGTGAGTGTCGTACCCGCCGATGTCCTGCCGGGCAGTGCCCTGGCCGTGGAGGAGCCCGCCGCGTGCGCGGCCGAGCTCGGACCTCGGGCGCGGCTGTGGCCGTCGCTGGCGGCCGTGTACCGGGCGCAGCTGTCCCGGGCGCGGGTCGCGCGGATCCCGTTGCTGTTCGTGGCGACCTTCCAGTCGATCGGGATCATGATCCTGATGCGGGGGGTCGTGGACGACGGGGCGGAGGCGCAGGCCGTCGTCGCCGGGTCGTCGGTCCTGGTGGTCGCCTTCGTCGCGCTGAACCTCCTCGCGCAGTACTTCGGGCAGCTGCGGGCCAGCGGCGGACTCGACCACTATGCGACCTTGCCGGTGCCGCCGGCGGCGGTGGTGCTGGGCGCGGCGGGCGCGTACGCGTCGTTCACCGTGCCCGGGACCGTCGTGACGGCGGTGTTCGGCTGCGTGCTGTTCGGGCTGCCGCTGGCCCATCTGTGGATCCTCGTGGCCGTGATCCCGTTGGCGGGCGCCGCGCTCGCCGGGCTCGGGGCGGCGCTCGGGCTGCTGGCGCCCCGGCCGGAATTGGCCACGCTGCTCGGGCAGCTGGGCATGTCGGCGGCGCTGCTGCTGGGCGTGCTGCCGGCGGACCGGATGCCGGAGGTCGTGCGGTTCGCTCGGGATCTGCTGCCGTCGACGTACGGGGTGGAGGCCTTCGCGCGCACGTTCGGGCCGAACCCCGACTGGGCCTTCGTGCTCGGTGACCTCGCCGTGTGCGGGTTCGTGGGCGTCGTCTCGCTGGCCGTGGCGACCTGGGCGTACCGCCGGGCGGCCGTGCGGTGAGCGGGGAGGGATCGTCCGGTGACGCGGGGCACAGGCGGGCCTGGCACGATGGCAGGGTGACCGCACCACTGAATCCGCCACCGCCACCGCATGAACGTTCCGCACAGGGGTCGTGGCAGCCGCCGGCCGCCGGGCCCGAGGCACACGGGGCTCACGGGTTTCAGGCTCCCGGGTCTCACCACGCCGAGTACGCCGGGCACGGCTGGTACGAACAGGACGGCCCCGGATTGCAGGCGGAAGTGCGGGAGGCCGCCGTGGTCGCGGTGGCCGTGGCGCTCGGCGGCGTGCTGCTCGGGGTCCTGTGGTGGTGGCTCGCTCCGCACGTGCCGCTGGTCGGTGACGTGGCGGAGGGCAACTGGGCCGTCTACCTCAAGGAGACCGAGGGGGAGCAGGCCGTCGGTGTCGACGGCACGTTCACGCTGCTCGGGCTGGGCTTCGGGGTCGTGAGTGCGCTCGTTGTGTTCCTGTTGCGGCGGCGCGGGGGTGTGCCGCTGGTGGTGGGGCTGGCCGTCGGGGGACTGCTCGGGTCGTTGCTCGCGTGGCGGACCGGAGTGTGGCTCGGGCCTGCGGGGGATGTGGTCGCGCAGGCGAGGGAAGTCGGGCGGGGGGTGACGTTTTCCGCGCCGCTGAGGATGGGGGCGAAGGGGGCATTGCTGGCTTGGCCTCTTGCCGCGCTGGTGTTGCACCTGGGGCTGACGGCGCTGTTCGGGCCTCGGGATCCGGAGCCGGAGTTTTCGGACGGGCCGTATCAGGCACCGCCGGTGGCGTAGTGCTCGGTGCCGGTGCTGGGGCCGGGTGGGCGCCTAGGTACGTCCGATAGAAGCCAGCACCGCTTCTGTCAGCCTGGCGAGATCCTCCGGGGACAGCTCCACCTCCAGGCCCCTCCGGCCCGCCGACACACAGATCGTCGTATGGGCCGAGGCCGACGCGTCCAGCACCGTCGGGAGCTTCTTTCGCTGGCCCAGCGGGGAGATACCGCCCCGGACATAGCCCGTCGTGCGTTCCGCCAGTGTCGGGTCGGCCATTGTGGCGCGCTTGCCGCTCACCGCTGCTGCCAGGGCCTTCAAGTCCAGCTGGCCCGCCACCGGGACCACCGCGACCGTCAGCGTGCCGTCGACGTCCGCGACCAGGGTCTTGAAGACGCGGTCCGGGGAGACGCCCATCGCCTCGGCCGCCTCCTCGCCGTAGGAGGGGTGCGCGGGGTCGTGGTCGTAGGAGTGGACCGTGTATTCCACACCGGCCGTCGTCAGTGCGACCGTCGCGGGCGTGCCGCCCGGCTGTTGCTGCTTCCTCGACTTCTTCGCCATTCCGGTCCGCTTCAGTTGAGACTCGTCGGGCCGCGCGTCAGGTCCGACGCCGGCAACGACGGCAGATTACGGATGATGGCCGTCTCGGAGCGAAGGAGTTTCAGCTCGTCGCGCAGGCGGGAGGCCGTGTCGGGCGCCTGGAGCAGGCGCTGCTTGGTGGGGGTGTCCAGCATCATCGCCGCGGCCACCAGGTACGACACCACACCCGGCTCGTCGGGCAGGTCGGCGCCGGTCGTCAGGGACCGCTCCCGCGCGCCCGCCAGCCGCTTCTGGTACTGGCGGAAGGACCGCAGCACCCCCTCGGCCAAGGGCGCCGCCTCGTCGCCGGGTTCCTCCGGCAGCGTCTCCAGCTCGGCCGTCAGGAAGGGACCTGACGCCTCCACCGACAGCAGCCGCACCCGGTTCGTGCCGGTCGCCAGCACCTCGAAGGAGCCGTCGGTCCGCTCGCGGATCGTCGCGGCGTCCGCGATACAGCCCACCTTGTGGAACGCCTTGGCCGGGTCCGTGCCGAAGCCGGCGGCGGGCCCCCGCTCGGGCAGGGACGTGGGGTCGGGCATGCCGGGCGCGCTCAAGGCCACCTCGTGGCCGTCGCGGATCGCCACGACGGCGAACCGGCGCGGCTCGTCCTCCGGCGTCTTCAGCAGCTCGCGCATCATGGCGCGATACCGCTCCTCGAAGACGTTGAGCGGGAGCACGAGCCCCGGGAACAGCACCGAGTTCAGGGGGAAGAGGGGGAGCCGGACGGTGGTCACGACGCAAAAGCCTAATGGTCGCGGGAGCGGGCTCGTCCGCCCCGTTCACTCCGTGGATGCCCGGACGGCCGGCCGGCCGCCCCGGCCCGGATGTCGTCGCGTACCCGAAGGAAGTGGCCGAGCGGGTCGTCGGACACCTGGTCCCAGGGGAACGAGGTGGCGTACGGGCCGTTCAGGCGCAGCTGCTCCTGGGCATCCGGCCAGCGCTCCAGGCGCACCAGGACGAAGACGAGCAGGTTCCGCATGCGGGCCGGCCAGGGGTCGGACGCCGGCAGTCGAAGGGAGAGCGCGATCGCCCGGTCGGCGGCCGCGTCCAGCCGTTCGCGCGGCAGCTCGGGCCCGCAGTCGTCGGTGAGGTAGCCGAAGGCGGCCCGCAGCGGGAGCGCCTGGACGAGCGCGTCGGCGGGCGCGTCCTGCGCGGCCCGGTCGGCGAAGTCGAAGCACTCCTGGTGCGAACCGTGCCAGGACGCGGCCAGATAGCGCAGGGCCGACTCGTGACAGCCGTAGTGGTGCGGGGCGCGACGGACGGCCGCCACCCACAGTTCCTCGAAGTAGCTGTGTCCGGCCTGGGCGCCGCGCGCGTGGTCCAGCGCGAGCCGCCAGGGCACGGGGTCGCCGTGGTCGGCCCGCGCGGCGGCCGTGATCAGCGGGCTCACCTCGCGCAGCGCCTCGGCCCGGGCCGGTGACTGCCAGGCGCGGTCCACCGCCAGCTGGGCCCCGAGCAGCAGCGCGTCCGGGTCCTGCGGGGCGGTGGCGAGCCAGGCGTCCAGCCAGTCGGGGCGCGAGCGGGCGAAGGCGGCCAGCCGGGTGACGTACCGGTCGCGCCGCTCCCACTCGGCCGCCGCCCGGGTGGCGCGGAGCAGCCCGGCCGCCGGTCCGTGGTCGTCGCGGGCGGCCGCGACCAGCGCCGGACTGAGCCGCGCGTCGGGCGCGTCGAGCAGCACCTCGTCGTCGGTGCGCGGTCCGCTGACGAGGTGGGAGGCGGTCCTTGTCATCCGGCTCGCGCGGATGAACGGCAGCTGTATTGCCATGGTGCCGACCATTGAAAGTCCGCTGGTCACAGCGGCGCCAGATCGTTCGGGGAAGTCGCGGAAAGTTGTACGCCGAAAGGTCAAGAGACGGTAAAACTGTGACAGTCCGACAACTGCCATCACATGGGCAACACTAGTTGCGCCGCAGCAGCCGCGTCGCCCCCGCCGCCACCGTGGTCGCCAGGATCCAGCCCAGCAGGATCATCGCCGTCGCCAGCCACTGCCAACCCCCGCGCAGCTGCCAGAAGCCCACCTGGCCGAGGTCGATGACCGGCAGCAGCAGATCGAGCGTGAAGAGCGCGGGGTTCCACTCCGGATGCTCGCCCCGCTTCAGCGGCGGATGCCCGGCCTGCGCGAAGGCGAGCGAGCCCGCCGCCCACAGCACCGCCATCCACACCGCGGCCCGGGCCGGCCGGTACCCGTAGGCGACCGTCCAGTCCTGCGCGTAGCCCCACAGCTTGGCGGCCGGCGGCAGGCTCTCCCGGTGCCGGCGCTGCTTGGCGAGCAGCACCTCGCGGGCGTCCTCGTCCTCCCCGCCGGCCCGCAGCACGGCCGCGAGCCGCTCGTACGGCTCCGGGTTGTACTCGGCGGTCGCCGCCGCCACCCAGTCCAGCCGCTCGGCCAGCGGGAACGGCCCGCGCGGCACGAGGTTCTCGTAGGCGAAGCCGCCCATGTGCAACCTTCCCGGGCCAGGCCAGGCGTCCGCCCGGTCCATCAGGTTGACGATCTTCGCCCCCGACAGCACCACACGCCCGCGCTCGGGATGCTCGCCGAGGAACCGCAGCTCGGGCGTCTGCACCCGGCGCAGCGACAGCTCCTGATCGTCGGTGAGGGTGAACCTGGCCCGTTCGAAGTCGACCGCGTCGCCGAACCGCCCGTCGTCCAGCCGGATCCCGCCCTCGCACGCGAACCGCTGGATCCGCGTCCCGCGCGCCGGGGTCATCCCGCTCATCGCCTGGGCGCCGACGCCCGCCGGGGTCAGGTACAGGCTGCGCTCGACGGTCAGCTGCGGGGCGTTGAAGGCGAGCCGCTCGTACGGGTTGGCCAGACGGGCGCCGCGCAGGCTCAGGGACACACCGATGGTGGCGGCGCGCAGGCTCAGCTCGCCGTGCGACTCCAGCAGCTCGGCCTGTAAGTCCTGGCCGACGGTCAGGCCGTCCGCGGCGATCGACCGGCCGCTGCGGTCCCGGTGCACGATCGCCTGGTTGAGCATCAGGTCCGTGCCGATCTGCGCGTCCGTGAGCCGGATGCCGCGGTGGAAGCGGCAGCGCGGCAGATGCAGATCGCCCTCCGTCTGCAACCGGGCCGCCTCCAGCCGAGGCACCGAGCAGTCCACCATCCGTACAGTCGTGAAACGGGCCTCCGGCAGCAGCACGTCCTGTTCGAACCGGCACTGGCGCATCTCGACGTACGGCACCACCGTGCCGCCCGCGAGGTCCAGCGAGCCGCTGATCAGCACGCCGGTCAGTTTCAGCGATGACACCCGGCCGGCCAGGGCGGGCGGGCCGTCCAGGAGCAGCCAGCAGACGATCCGGGCCCGCACGGTCCGCTCCTCGCCCCACGGGTGGCCGCCGTGCGGGTCGTCCACCACCGGGTCGCCGCTGCTCAGGTCGTACACGCTGCCGTTGCGGAACGCCTGCCACATTCCGGCCTCCGCCGCTGTCAGGTCGTCGGGCAGCTCCCCGGCACGCACGCCGGCCCCCTCGGTCACGTCTCTTCCTTCCTCCCCGAATACTCGCGAGTCAGGCGCTTCGTACACCTGTTCATGCCCGCTGAGTGACGCCCCGAACGCGAAACGTGAAGGGGATCTTCCGTGTCCCGGCGACACTCTGTATCAGCCATTGATACGAGCGAACGGCGCGTCATGCGGGTCTGAGAGAATTGAGCACGTGATCTCCCGAATCGATCTGCGTGGCGACGCCCTCCCCGAGGGCCCCGCCCTGCGCGACCTGCTGCCCCGAGCCGAGTTCGACGTACAGGCCGCCCTGGAGAAGGTGCGTCCGATCTGCGAGGACGTGCATCATCGGGGCGACGCGGCGCTGATCGATTTCGCCGAGCGGTTCGACGGGGTCAGGCTCGACCAGGTGCGGGTGCCGGCCGCCGCGCTCACGCGCGCGCTGGAGGAGCTCGACCCGGCCGTGCGCGCGGCCCTGGAGGAGTCCATCCGGCGTGCCCGGACCGTCCACCGCGAGCAGCGTCGCAGCACGCACACCACCCAGGTGGTGCCCGGCGGCTCCGTGACCGAGAAGTGGGTTCCGGTCGAGCGTGTCGGGCTGTACGCGCCCGGCGGCCGGTCCGTGTATCCGTCCTCCGTGGTCATGAACGTCGTGCCCGCGCAGGAGGCCGGCGTCGAGTCCATCGCGCTCGCCTCCCCTGCCCAGGCGGAGTTCAACGGGCTGCCGCACCCGACGATCCTCGCCGCCTGCGCGCTGCTCGGTGTCGACGAGGTCTACGCCGCCGGCGGTGCCACCGCCGTCGCGATGTTCGCGTACGGCACGCAGTCCTGCCCGCCCGCCAACATGGTCACCGGCCCCGGCAACATCTGGGTCGCCGCCGCCAAGCGCTACTTCACGGGCAAGATCGGCATCGACGCCGAGGCCGGCCCGACCGAGATCGCGGTCCTGGCCGACGACACGGCCGACCCGGTGCACGTCGCCTCGGACCTGATCAGCCAGGCTGAGCACGACCCGCTGGCCGCCGCCGTGCTCGTCACGGACTCCGTCGAGCTCGCGGACGCCGTCGAGAAGGAGCTGGAGCCGCAGGTCGCGGCCACCAGGCACGTCGACGACCGGATCGTCCCGGCGCTGTCCGGGAAGCAGTCCGCGATCGTGCTGGTCGACGGCATCGACGAGGGCCTGAGGGTGGTCGACGCCTACGGCGCCGAGCACCTGGAGATCCAGACGGCGGACGCCGCCGCCGTGGCCGACCGCGTCAGGAACGCGGGCGCGATCTTCATCGGCCCCTGGGCCCCGGTCTCCCTCGGCGACTACGCGGCCGGCTCCAACCACGTCCTGCCCACCGGCGGCTGCGCCTGCCACTCCTCGGGCCTGTCCGTCCAGTCGTTCCTGCGCGGCATCCACATCGTCGACTACACCAAGGACGCGCTGGCCGAGGTCGCGCACCACGTGGTCACGCTGGCGGAGGCGGAGGACCTGCCCGCGCACGGCGCGGCGATCAAGGCGAGGTTCGGCTGGAAGGTGCCGGAGAGCAAGTGAGCGACGTACGCATCGACGATCTGCCCGTACGGGACGAGCTGCGCGGCAAGTCCCCCTACGGCGCGCCCCAGCTGGACGTCCCCGTACGGCTGAATACCAACGAGAACCCCTACTCGCTGCCCGAGCCGCTGGTCGAGCGCATCACCGAGCGGGTCCGTGAGGCGGCCCGCAACCTCAACCGCTACCCGGACCGGGACGCGGTCGAGCTGCGCACGAAGCTCGCCGAGTACCTGACGGACACGTCCGGCTACGAGGTCGGCCTGGCCAACGTCTGGGCCGCCAACGGCTCCAACGAGGTCATCCAGCAGCTGCTCCAGACCTTCGGCGGGCCGGGCCGCACCGCGATCGGCTTCGAGCCGTCGTACTCGATGCACGCGCTGATCTCGCGCGGCACGGGCACGGGCTGGATCTCCGGTCCGCGGGGCGACGACTTCACCATCGACCTCGCGGCCGCCGAGCAGGCGATCGCCGAGCACCGGCCCGACGTCGTCTTCATCACCACCCCCAACAATCCCACGGGCAACGCGGTCCCGCCCGAGACGGTCCTCGCGCTGTACGAGGCCGCGCAGGCGGCGAAGCCGTCGATGGTGGTCGTGGACGAGGCGTACATCGAGTTCAGCCACGGCGACTCGCTGCTGCCGCTGCTCGACGGACGCCCGAACCTGGTGGTCTCCCGCACGATGTCGAAGGCGTTCGGCGCGGCGGGCCTGCGCCTCGGCTACCTCGCCGCGCACCCCGCCGTCGTGGACGCCGTCCAGCTCGTCCGGCTGCCGTACCACCTGTCTGCCGTCACCCAGGCGACCGCCCTGGCCGCCCTGGAGCACACCGGCACGCTGCTGGGCTACGTCGAGCAGCTCAAGGCCGAGCGGGACCGCCTGGTCACCGAGCTGCGCGAGATCGGCTACGAGGTGACCGCGTCCGACGCCAACTTCGTACAGTTCGGCCGGTTCGCGGACTCCCACGAAGCCTGGCGGAAGATCCTCGACCGGGGCGTCCTGGTCCGGGACAACGGCGTGCCCGGCTGGCTCCGGGTCACCGCCGGAACCCCCGAAGAGAACGACGCGTTCCTCGACGCGGTACGTGCACTGAAGAAGGAGCAGAGTTCATGAGCCGCGTAGGACGCGTGGAGCGGACGACCAAGGAGACCTCGGTCCTCGTCGAGATCGACCTCGACGGCACCGGCAAGACGGAGATCTCCACCGGCGTCGGCTTCTACGATCACATGCTCGACCAGCTCGGCCGGCACGGTCTGTTCGACCTGACCGTGAAGACCGAGGGCGATCTGCACATCGACTCGCACCACACCATCGAGGACACCGCCCTCGCCCTCGGCGCCGCCTTCAAGCAGGCCCTCGGCGACAAGGTCGGCATCTACCGCTTCGGCAACTGCACGGTCCCGCTGGACGAGTCCCTCGCCCAGGTCACCGTCGATCTGTCCGGCCGCCCTTACCTCGTGCACACCGAGCCCGAGAAGATGGCCCCGATGATCGGCGAGTACGACACCACGATGACGCGGCACATCCTGGAGTCCTTCGTGGCCCAGGCGCAGATCGCGCTGCACGTGCACGTGCCCTACGGGCGCAACGCGCACCACATCGTGGAGTGCCAGTTCAAGGCGCTGGCCCGGGCCCTGCGCTACGCGTCCGAGCGCGACCCGCGTGCGGCCGGCATCCTCCCTTCCACGAAGGGCGCCCTGTGAACGGCATCTCGACCCTGCTGATCGTCGTCGGCCTGTTCCTCGTCGGCGGGATCTACTCCTTCGTCAAGCAGAAGATGCCCAAGGGCCTGATCGTGCTGCTCTCGATCGGCGCCGCGATGTGCCTGGCGGCCGGTGTCGTGAGGCTGGAGGTGTGGAATTGAGCGCCCCGCAGAAGAAGGTAGTCGTCTTCGACTACGGCTTCGGCAACGTCCGCTCCGCCGAGCGCGCCCTCGCGCGCGCGGGAGCCGACGTCGAGATCACGCGTGACTACGACAAGGCCATGAACGCCGACGGCCTGCTCGTGCCGGGCGTCGGCGCCTTCGCCTCCTGCATGAAGGGCCTGCGCGAGGCGCGCGGCGACTGGATCGTCGACCGCAGGCTGTCCGGCGGCCGCCCGGTCATGGGCATCTGCGTCGGCATGCAGATCCTCTTCGCCCGTGGCATCGAGCACGGCGTTCAGAGCGAGGGCCTCGACGAGTGGCCCGGCTCGGTCGAGCCGCTCCAGGCCGAGATCGTGCCCCACATGGGCTGGAACACCGTGGAGGCGGCGGCCGGCTCGCAGCTCTTCGCGGGCCTGGACGCGGACGCGCGCTTCTACTTCGTGCACTCCTACGCCGTCCACGACTGGTCGCTCCAGACGCACAACCCGGCGATGGAAGCCCCCAAGGTCACCTGGTCCACGCACGGCAAGCCGTTCGTCGCGGCCGTCGAGAACGGCGCCCTGTGGGCCACGCAGTTCCACCCCGAGAAGTCCGGCGACGCCGGAGCGCAGCTGCTGAACAACTGGATCGGAACCCTCTGATGCCCCCCTCGATGTCTTCCGTGAAGCTCGAACTCCTCCCCGCCGTCGACGTCCGTGACGGCCAGGCGGTCCGCCTGGTGCACGGCGAGTCCGGTACGGAGACCTCCTACGGCTCGCCCCTGGAGGCCGCCCTCGCCTGGCAGCGGTCCGGCGCCGAGTGGCTGCACCTGGTCGACCTGGACGCCGCGTTCGGCACCGGCGACAACCGCGCGCTGATCGCCGAGGTCACCAAGGCCATGGACATCAAGGTGGAGCTGTCCGGCGGCATCCGCGACGACGACACCCTCGCCGCCGCCCTGGCCACCGGCTGCACCCGCGTGAACCTCGGGACGGCCGCCCTGGAGACCCCCGAGTGGGTCGCCAAGGTCATCGCCGAGCACGGCGACAAGATCGCCGTCGGTCTCGACGTCCGCGGCACGACCCTGCGCGGCCGCGGCTGGACCCGCGACGGCGGCGACCTCTACGAGACGCTGGAGCGCCTCAACAAGGAGGGCTGCGCCCGCTACGTGGTCACCGACATCGCCAAGGACGGCACGCTCCAGGGCCCGAACCTGGAGCTGCTGAAGAACGTCTGCGCGGCCACGGACCGCCCGGTGGTGGCCTCCGGCGGTGTCTCGTCGCTCGACGACCTCCGTGCGATCGCCGAGCTCGTCCCGCTCGGCGTAGAGGGCGCGATCGTAGGGAAGGCGCTGTACGCGAAGGCGTTCACCCTGGAAGAGGCATTGGAGACTGTGTCGTCATGAGCGATGCCGTACGGCGCGTGCAGAGCGGAAGTCCCTGGGAAGAGAGTTTCGGTTTCGCGCGCGCCGTGGCGGCGGGCGACCGGGTGCTGGTGGCGGGCACGACACCCTTCAAGGGCGACGTGCTGTACGGGGAGGGCGACCCGTACGAGCAGGCCAAGGCGGCCTTCACCAGCGCCCTCGAAGCGATCGGCGAGTTCGGGCTCGGCATCGGGTCCGTGGTCCGGACGCGGATGTATCTGGCACACACGCGCGACCTCGACGAGGTGGGCCGGGCCCACAAGGAGCTGTTCGACTCCGTGCGCCCGGTCGCGACCTTCCTCGTGGTGGACGGCTTCGTCGACCCGCGCGTTCTGGTGTCGGTGGAACTAGAGGCATTCAGAGGAACGGTGGATTCATGACCCTGGCGGTCCGAGTCATCCCCTGCCTGGACGTGGACAACGGCCGGGTCGTCAAGGGCGTCAACTTCCAGAACCTGCGCGACGCGGGCGACCCCGTCGAGATGGCCAAGGTGTACGACGCCGAGGGCGCCGACGAGCTGACGTTCCTGGACATCACCGCCTCGTCGGGCAACCGCGAGACGACGTACGACGTGGTGCGCCGCACGGCCGAGCAGGTGTTCATCCCGCTCACGGTCGGCGGCGGGGTGCGCACCGCCGAGGACGTGGACAAGCTGCTGCGGGCCGGCGCGGACAAGGTCGGCGTCAACACGGCCGCGATCGCCCGCCCGGAGCTGATCCGGGAGATCGCGGAACGCTTCGGCCGCCAGGTCCTGGTCCTGTCGGTGGACGCGCGCCGCACCGAGTCCGGCTCCTTCGAGGTGACCACCCACGGCGGCCGCCGCGGCACCGGCATCGACGCCGTCGAGTGGGCGCACCGGGCCGCGGAGCTGGGCGCCGGCGAGATCCTGCTCAACTCCATGGACGCGGACGGCACCAAGGACGGCTATGACCTGGAGATGATCGCGGCCGTGCGCAAGCACGTGACCGTCCCGGTCATCGCCTCGGGCGGCGCGGGCAAGCTGGCGGACTTCCCGCCGGCCGTCGCGGCGGGCGCGGACGCGGTCCTGGCCGCGTCGGTGTTCCACTTCGGTGATCTGCGCATCGGCGAGGTCAAGGAGACGCTGCGGGAGGCGGGTCACCCGGTGCGGTGACCCGCCTGTCGGGAGCCCCGGTCGCGTCGCGCGGCCGGGGCTTCTCCATGTCCCTCAGAAGGTCCCCTCAGATCCCCAGCTGCTTCGCCTCGTGGAGCTTGGCGATCGCGTTCTCGTCGCCCTCCAGGTCGACCTTGGCCGCGCTCTGGCGGCCATAAGAGAACAGGACCAGTTCGGAGGGTTCGCCGGTCACCGTGACCACCGGGGTGCCGCGCTGGGCGACCGCTGTCTGGCCGTCGGGCCGGCGCAGCACCAGGCCCGTCGGGACGCCACGCCCCATCAGCCGGGCGGTGCGCTCCAGCCGGGACCACAGGGCGTCCTGGAAGACCGGGTCGAGCTCGCGCGGCGACCAGTCGGGCTGGGCGCGCCGGACGTCCTCCGTGTGGACGTAGAACTCGATGATGTTCGACATCTCGTCGACCGGCTTGAGCGAGAAGGGCGAGAAACGCGGCGGCCCCGTACGGATCAGCTGGATCAGCTCCTCGTACGGCTTGTCGGTGTACTCCGCCATCACCCGGTCCAGGCGTGGCGCGAGCTGCTTGATCAGTATCCCGCCCGCGGCGTCCGGGCGGCGCTCGCGCACCACCACGTGGGCGGCGAGGTCCCGGGTCGTCCAGCCCTCGCACAGGGTGGGCGCGTCCGGGCCAGCGGTCTCCAACAGATCGGCGAGGAGAAGCCGTTCACGCTTGGCATGGGTCGACATGAAGTCAGCCTACGGCGGGCCCGGAGGTCCGCACAGTGGACACTCCACCGGGCCTGTCAGTGGCGCGCGGCACAATGGTCATCATGACCAGCACGTCCTCCCGGCCCAGCCGTCTCGACCCGGAGATCGCCGCGCGCCTCAAGCGCAGCGCCGACGGCCTCCTGCCCGCCATCGCCCAGCAGTACGACACCGGAGAGGTGCTCATGCTCGGCTGGATGGACGACGAGGCGCTGCACCGCACCCTCACCACCGGCCGGTGCACGTACTGGTCGCGCAGCCGCCAGGAGTACTGGGTCAAGGGCGACACCTCCGGCCACTTCCAGTGGGTGAAGTCCGTCGCCCTCGACTGCGACGCCGACACCGTGCTCGTCAAGGTCGACCAGGTCGGCGCCGCCTGCCACACCGGCGCACGTACCTGCTTCGACGAAGACGTGCTCCTCAAGGGCGGCAGCTCCGACGTCTCCGCCACGGATCAGTAAGGTCAGCCGCCATGGACCTCGAGACGTTCCGCAAGCTCGCCACCGACCGGCGGGTCATCCCGGTCACCCGCAAACTCCTCGCCGACGGCGACACCCCGGTCGCGCTCTACCGCAAGCTCGCCGCCGAGCGCCCGGGCACCTTCCTGCTGGAGTCCGCGGAGAACGGCCGCTCGTGGTCCCGCTACTCGTTCGTGGGCGTCCGCAGCGCCGCCACGCTGACCGAGCGCGACGGGCAGGCCCACTGGCTCGGCGCCCCGCCCGTCGGTGTCCCCGTCGACGGCGACCCCCTCGCCGCGCTGCGCGCCACCATCCAGACGCTGCACACCCCTCACCAGGACGGCATGCCGCCCTTCACCGGCGGCATGGTCGGCTACCTCGGCTACGACATCGTCCGCCGCCTGGAGAAGATCGGCCCCGGCGAGCGCGACGACCTGAAGCTCCCCGAGCTGACCATGCTCCTCACCAGCGACCTGGCCGTCATGGACCACTGGGAGGGTTCAGTCCTGCTGATCGCCAATGCGATCAACCACAACGACCTGGAGACCGGCGTCGACGAGGCCTACGCGGACGCCGTGGCCCGGCTCGACGCCATGCAGGCCGATCTCTCCCGCGCGGTCGCCCAGCCCCCGGCCGCGCTGCCGCCCTCCGAGCTCCCCGAGTACTCCGCGCTGTGGGGCGGCCCCGACTTCCAGGAGGCCGTCGAGGACATCAAGGAGCGCATCCGGGCCGGCGAGGCCTTCCAGGTGGTCCCCTCCCAGCGCTTCGAGACGCCGTGCACGGCGAGCGCGCTGGACGTCTACCGGGTCCTGAGGGCCACCAACCCGTCCCCGTACATGTACCTGTTCCGCTTCGACGGGTTCGATGTCGTCGGCTCGTCCCCCGAGGCCCTGGTCAAGGTGGAGGACGGCCGCGCCATGGTCCACCCCATCGCCGGCACCCGCTGGCGCGGCGCCACCCCGCAGGAGGACCAGGCCCTCGCCGACGAGCTGCTCGCCGACCCCAAGGAGCGCGCCGAGCACCTCATGCTCGTCGACCTGGGCCGCAACGACCTGGGGCGGGTCTGCGAGCCCGGCTCCGTCGAGGTCGTCGACTTCATGTCCGTCGAGCGGTACTCGCACGTCATGCACATCGTCTCGACGGTGACGGGCCGCGTCGCCCCCGGCCGCACGGCCTTCGACGTCCTCACCGCCTGCTTCCCGGCCGGCACCCTCTCAGGCGCCCCGAAGCCCCGCGCCATGCAGATCATCGACGAACTCGAACCGTCCCGGCGCGGACTGTACGGCGGCTGCGTCGGCTACCTCGACTTCGCCGGCGACTCCGACACCGCCATCGCCATCCGCACGGCCCTCCTGAGGGACGGCACCGCCTACGTCCAGGCGGGCGCGGGCATCGTCGCCGACTCCGACCCGGTCGCCGAGGACACGGAGTGCCGCAACAAGGCGGCGGCGGTCCTCAGGGCCGTCCACACGGCGAATCGGCTGGGAAAGGCCTGAGATGAACCCCGGGTGACGGTTCGCCCGGGGTTCAAGCGATAGTGGGGTACGTGACTGCTGCACCTCACCCCCGTTCCGAAGCCGCCGGATCCGCCCGGGCCGGACGCCGGAGCCTCGCCGTCGCGCTGCTGTGCGGCGCGCTCGGCGCGGCCGTGGCGTTGCTCGCCACCCGGCAGCGCTGGGCGGAGGGCACCGCGATGGTGGCCGGCGGCGCCTTCCCCCTGACCGCCAAGGGCAGCGACGTCACGGGCGTTCCCGCGGCGCTCGCCGTGGTGGGCCTCGCCGCGCTCGTCGCTGTCTTCGCCGTCCGCCGGGCCGGCCGCCTCGTCGTGGCCGCGCTGCTGGCACTCTCCGGCGCGGGCATCGTCGCCGCCGCCCTGCTGGGCGCCTCGGACGGCTCCGCGCTCGACGAGCAGGCCGCCCAGGCCTCCGGCGACACCTCCGCCTCCGTGGACACCCTCAGCCACACCGCATGGCCGTACGTCGCGGCGGTCGGCGGCGTCCTGCTCCTCCTGGCCGGGCTGCTCGCCCTGCGCTACGGCCGGCTGTGGCCCGCGATGTCCGGCCGCTACGAGCGGGGCGGCACACCCCAGCCGCGCCGCAAGGCCCCCGCCGTCGACCCCGACCGGCCCGAGGACCTGTGGAAGGCACTCGACCGGGGCGAGGACCCGACCGGAGCCTGAGCCACCCGGGGGAGTGGGGTACTCCCAGGCGTACCCCCGCTCAC
Source organism: Streptomyces azureus (assembly GCF_001270025.1). Taxonomy (NCBI): domain Bacteria; kingdom Bacillati; phylum Actinomycetota; class Actinomycetes; order Kitasatosporales; family Streptomycetaceae; genus Streptomyces; species Streptomyces azureus. The sequence goes on from NZ_DF968229.1 coordinate 47,536, forward strand.
CGCCCACGCGCGCGTGCGGGACAATGGCCACGAGCGTCCTGCTCAGACACGCACACAGCAACGAGGAGCAAGCAATGGCGGGCAGCAGCCACGGTCACACCCCGGCCGCCTGGACCGGTGTCACGATCGCCTTCATCGGTTTCTGCGTCTCGGGCGCCTTCATGGTGATGGACCAGCCGGTGGGCTTCTGGGCCGGCATGGTCGTCGTGCTGCTCGGCGGTGTCGTCGGCGCCATCATGCGGATGATGGGCCTCGGCCAGCCCAAGGAACTGCACCAGCCGCACCGGATGACGGGCGACCGCGAGCCGGCGCGCGCCGAGGGCTGATCCCCGCGGAACACCGCGTTGTCGCGTGAGGGGCACAATGCATACCGTGAACGCCGACAGCCGAAGGGTGACGCCCAGCGTCCCGGGCCGCCTGGCCGGCCCCGCCGGTGTGCTCGCGGCCGTCGCCGCCGCCTTCGCCTACGTGGGCGCGGTCGACCCCAACGAACCCGGCCACTACCCCGTCTGCCCGCTGCTGCACTACACGGGCCTCTACTGTCCCGGCTGCGGCGGACTGCGCAGCGCGCACGCTTTCGTCCACGGAGACTTCCCGGCGGCACTGCACGCCAACGCGCTCGCCGTCCTCGGCTATCTGGCCTTCGCCGTGCTGTGGACCGTATGGGTGGTCCACGCGGTGCGCGGGCGCCCGCTGCGGATCGACCCCCGCCCGGGGCTGGTGTGGAGCCTCGGCGCGTTGCTGCTGGTCTTCACGGTTGTCCGGAACCTGCCCTTCGGTGGCTGGCTCCATCCTTGATCAACTGGCGGATGTCCAGGTAGTGGGACCGGCGTCAACCGGATGCGAAGCCTACGCCCCGCTGCGGATACCATCGCAGTGACCATCGGTTTTCGATCGGTCGCTGGAAATGTCAAGAGTCTGGAAGGGGGGCCGCTCGCGTGAGTGTGCTCGACGAGATCATCGACGGAGTCCGTGCCGACCTCGCGGAGCGGCAGGCACGCGTCAGCCTCGACGAGCTCAAGGAGCGCGCGGCGAAGGCTCCCGCTGTCAAGGACGGTGCGGCCGCACTGCGCGGCGACGGCGTCAAGGTCATCTGCGAGGTCAAGCGCTCCAGCCCGTCCAAGGGCGCGCTGGCCGCGATCGCCGACCCGGCCGGACTCGCCGCGGACTACGAGGCGGGCGGCGCGGCCGTCATCTCCGTCCTCACCGAACAGCGGCGCTTCGGCGGCTCGCTCGCCGACCTGGAGGCGGTCCGCGCCCGCGTGGACATCCCGGTCCTGCGCAAGGACTTCATCGTCACGTCGTACCAGCTGTGGGAGGCCCGGGCCTACGGCGCCGACGTCGTCCTGCTGATCGTCGCCGCTCTCGACCAGCCCGCCCTGGAGTCCCTCATCGAGCGCGCCGAGTCCATCGGGCTCACGCCGCTCGTCGAGGTGCACGACGAGGACGAGGTCGAGCGCGCGGTCGACGCAGGCGCCCGCGTGATCGGCATCAACGCCCGCAACCTCAAGACCCTCGAGGTCGACCGCGGCACCTTCGAGCGCGTGGCACCGGAGATCCCCGACCACATCATCAAGATCGCCGAGTCCGGCGTCCGCGGCCCGCACGACCTCATCGCCTACGCCAACGCCGGAGCCGACGCGGTTCTGGTGGGCGAATCCCTCGTCACCGGCAAGGACCCCAAGACGGCGGTCTCCGACCTGGTGGCGGCAGGCGAACATCCCGCACTCCGGCACGGCCGGGGCTGATCTCCCGCTAGGCTGGCCCCGATGAATCGCACCGTGACGACCGTGGACCGGTACGCCCGCCTCGCGCGTGGCTGCCGCCCCCGCGGCTGCCGAGCCCCCGCGCGCCGCGTACACGGCCGCCGGGTTCGCTACGTCATCGGTGACGAGCCCGGGCAGGTCAACGGCATGCGATGGCAGCGCGCCCTTTAGGGGCGCGGGGGCAGTTCTGAATATGCGGCTCCGCCGCGTGGGCGCGAGCAACCACACACGGCCCGCAGCCGACAGACAATCCCCGCCCCCACGGCGATTAGTGCATCCCACACACACTCACCGTGAAGGTTTCCGCATGCCCAGCCAGTTCTTCATCCCCGACCCCGAGGGTCAAACGCCCAACCCCGAAGGCTACTTCGGGACATTCGGCGGCAAGTTCATCCCGGAGGCCCTCGTCGCCGCAGTCGACGAGGTGGCCGTCGAGTACGACAAGGCCAAGCACGACCCGGAGTTCGCCAAGGAACTCGACGACCTCCTGGTCAACTACACCGGCCGTCCGTCGGCGCTCACGGAGGTGCCTCGGTTCGCCGAGCACGCCGGAGGCGCTCGCGTCTTCCTCAAGCGCGAGGATCTCAACCACACCGGCTCCCACAAGATCAACAACGTCCTCGGTCAGGCCCTGCTCACCAAGCGCATGGGCAAGACCCGCGTCATCGCCGAGACGGGCGCCGGCCAGCACGGCGTCGCCACGGCCACGGCCTGCGCGCTCTTCGGCCTCGAGTGCACGATCTACATGGGCGAGATCGACACCCAGCGCCAGGCCCTCAACGTCGCCCGGATGCGCATGCTCGGTGCCGAGGTCATCGCCGTGAAGTCCGGCAGCCGCACGCTGAAGGACGCGATCAACGAGGCTTTCCGCGACTGGGTCGCCAACGTCGACCACACGCACTACCTCTTCGGCACGGTCGCCGGCCCCCACCCCTTCCCGGCCATGGTCCGCGACTTCCACCGGGTCATCGGCGTGGAGACCCGCCGCGAGCTCCTGGAGCGCGCGGGCCGGCTCCCCGACGCCGCCGTCGCCTGCGTCGGCGGCGGCTCCAACGCCATCGGCCTCTTCCACGCCTTCATCCCGGACGAGTCCGTCCGCCTCATCGGCTGCGAGCCGGCAGGCCACGGCGTCGACACCGGCGAGCACGCGGCGACCCTGACCGCCGGCGAGCCCGGCATCCTGCACGGCTCCCGCAGTTACGTCCTCCAGGACGACGAGGGCCAGATCACCGAGCCGTACTCGATCTCGGCCGGTCTGGACTACCCGGGCATCGGCCCCGAGCACTCCTACCTCAAGGACTCCGGCCGCGGTGAGTACCGCGCGGTCACGGACGACGCGGCCATGCAGGCCCTGCGCCTGCTGTCCCGCACCGAGGGCATCATCCCGGCCATCGAGAGCGCCCACGCGCTGGCCGGTGCCCTGGAGGTCGGCAAGGAGCTGGGCAAGGACGGGCTGATCGTGGTCAACCTGTCCGGCCGCGGCGACAAGGACATGGACACCGCCGCCCGCTACTTCGGCCTCTACGACACCGACGCCGAGGTCGCCGCCGACGCGGACACCGACACCGCAGAGATCGAGGGGGACGCCAAGTGAGCGGGAACATTCAGCTGCTGAGCGACACCCTCGCCGCGGTGAAGTCCGAGGGCCGGTCCGCCCTCATCGCCTACCTCCCGGCCGGGTTCCCGACCGTGGACGGCGGCATCGAGGCGATCAAGGCCGTCCTGGACGGCGGCGCCGACGTCGTCGAGGTGGGCCTGCCGCACAGCGACCCCGTCCTCGACGGGCCCGTCATCCAGACCGCCGACGACATCGCCCTGCGCGGCGGCGTGAAGATCGCCGACGTGATGCGCACGGTCCGCGAGGCCCACGCCGCCACCGGCAAGCCGGTGCTCGTCATGACGTACTGGAACCCCATCGACCGCTACGGCGTCGAGCGGTTCACCGCCGAGCTCGCCGAGGCGGGCGGCGCCGGGTGCATCCTGCCCGACCTGCCCGTGCAGGAGTCGGCGCTGTGGAGGGAGCACGCCGAGAAGCACGGACTCGCCACCGTCTTCGTCGTCGCCCCCAGCAGCAAGGACCAGCGGCTCGCGCAGATCACCGCGGCGGGCAGCGGCTTCGTCTACGCCGCCTCCCTCATGGGCGTCACCGGCACCCGCGCGTCGGTCAGCTCGCAGGCCGAGGACCTGGTGGCGCGCACCCGGGCCACCGGCACGGACCTGCCGGTCTGCGTCGGGCTCGGGGTCTCCAACGCCACCCAGGCCGCCGAGGTCGCCGGCTTCGCCGACGGCGTGATCGTCGGCTCCGCCTTCGTCAAGGCCATGCTGGACGCCCCGGACGACGCGGCCGGTGTCGAGGCCGTGCGCTCGCTCGCGGGTGACCTCGCGCAGGGCGTGCGCGGGCAGGCGTAGGAAAGCCGGAAGTCATACAGGTCCCTCGTACGGGTGGACCTGGGGCCGGGGAGGCGCGGTGCGCCTCCCCGGTTCGTTTCCGGGGTGTGAGCGAGAAGAACCGTGAGGGAAAGCGCACCGCCCGGGAGAAGATGGCGGTCGAGCGTGAGAAGCAGAAGTCCGCTGAGAAGCGCCGGCGCGCGCTGATCGTGGGCGGGGCCGTCGTCGCCGTCCTGGGACTCGCGGCGGTGATCGGCGTCGTCGCGGCCAACGCGGGCAAGGACGACGACAGCGAGGCCTCGGGCCCGGTCGTGGCCCCCTCGGGAGCACAGGGCAAGGACGGCCTCGCGATCCCGGTCGGCAAGGACAGCGCCAAGTCCACGCTCACGGTCTGGGAGGACTTC
>NZ_DF968230.1:0-27251 GCF_001270025.1 Streptomyces azureus
GGTCTGCGGCGCGGGTATCGCCTCGAGGGCGGCGATCACGCGGTCCACGTCCTGCTGGGTGAACCCGTCGCGGGCCAGCGCCTCTCTGGCCGGCCCGATACCGGCAGCCCGCAGGCCGCTCCCGTCACCGGGCGCGACGGCGGTCTCCAGCGGCAGCATCCACCCGCGGGTCTCGATGCCCGTACTGGCCGCGATGCCTTCGATCCGCGGCGCCCACGCGGCGTCCGGGTGCCGGCCGCTCACTTCCGCCACGATCTGGCTGGTCTCCACGGCGTGCTCGCCGTGTATCACGGCAGGGGGGCAGAGGTAAGCGGCCATAATTGGCACCTTTCTAAGGGGAATTGAGGGGGAACATCACGAGTGCTCCGTCATGGATCACTTCGGCGCTTCACATCCAAGTCGATGCCCGTTCGCTCCACTTCGGGCGCGGCATCCGCGTCGAGCATGGACGCCAAATGGACATTTCCGCTGTGATGCATGCAACTCAGACAGTCGCCGGAGTGCGTGACCTGACACACACTCCGAGGAGGTTCCACCGGCCGCGGCAAGCGGCGGAGCGCTGTCAGTGGCAGGTGGCAGCATCGGGCGTATGACGGACACCACGGCATTCGACTGGCGGTCCTTCCTGCTCAGGTGGAGCGGGGAGTGGGCGGATTCCCTGCCGGACGACGAGACGCGGGGCGAGGACGACGAGACCGCCCGGCGGGCGCGGTGGCTGGGGTTCCCGCCCGCGTCCGAAGAGCGCATCGCAGCCATGGAGGAGCGCCTCGGCCGGCGGATGCCCCCGTCGTACCGGGAGTTCCTCAAGGTCAGCGACGGGTGGCGGCACGCGGGCGGGTTCGTGTGGCTGCTGGCGGGGACCGAGGACGCGCACTGGCACAACAACGAGTCGGGACTCGCGGACGTGTTCGAGGAGTACCTGGACGAGGACGCCGGGCCCGAGGAGCGGCGGGTGACGGACATCTGGCGGCGCGGGCTGCAACTCGACGTCGAGTCCGACGTCACCCACGTCCTCCTGGATCCCGAAGACGTGGGCGAGGACGGTGAGTGGGCTGTCTACACATGGGCGAGCTGGCTGGCCGAGCCACCCGAGCGGCACGCGAATTTCGTCGAGTTCATGCGGGACATGTACCGGGAGTTCCACAGCCTGCGCGCGCAAGGCAGTGACGAGGAGCCGGTGTTCGTCAACGACACGACGGAAAAGCTCGACTCCCTCGTGCAGGAGGCCCGGTTGGAGGCGCTGCGCGGCGGCTGGGAGCGGGCCGGGAAGGCGCTGGACGAGGCCAAGGAGTACGGCAGACCTCGGGCCGCCGGGCTGGGCGACCAGATACGCCGCCTGCTCGGACAGACCTACATGGTGTACTTCGAGGACTTGGTGACGGACCCGCGGTACGCGCCCGACCTGCTGCCGCCGCTGGTCGCCGAGCACGCGGCGCACTCGTACCGGGACGACTCCACGCTGACGTTCCATCTGCGGGGCGCCGGCGACGACGTGCTGTCACTGGCTCACGCGACGCTGGATCAGGTGGGGAACGGCACGTACCGGTACACGGCGGCGGGGCCGTTCGGGGAGGCGGTCGAGCGGGCTCGGGAGCTGGCGCGGTGGGGAGACACCGACGGGGCGTGGCGGACACTGAGGAACGCTGTGCCCCTGTGGGAACCGCTGGGACCGGACCACCTGGCGCCGCTCGGGTGGATCGCCGACCCCGTACTCGGGCCGCTGCTGACCCCGGAGCGGGGCCGCGAGTTGCTGTCCACGCCAAGGGCCGGGCAGGCGGGTGAGGCGCCGAGGCCGACGGCCGGGCTCGACCCGGGCGGCCTGGCGTGGCTCGCGGAGCCGGACCCGGGCAACAACCGCACGTCGTATCGGTTCGTCCTGGTGGAGGGGGTGGAGCCGGAGGAGATGCCCGGACGTCTCGCGGACGGGGACGACACCGTTCTGAACGAGCCCATGACCTTCTGGGAGGCGCGCCACAGCTCGCTGCGCAACCGAAGCGAGTTCTCGTCCTACGACGACAGGGCTCTCATGGCGGTCGGCCGGGCCGGCACCGGCTGGAGCTTCGCCTTCGACGGCCACCCCGCCCCGTTCCACCGGCAGCGGTTCGTCCCGCCGACCGAGGCTGCCAGCGCGGGCACCCGCGCGGTGGTGGTGTGGAGCGGCCTGAGGACATGGCACGGGGAGCCGTTCTTCCATCTTTCGGTAGCGCGAGACGGCACCGAGCAGTACGCGTTCACGTACGCGGACGGGGAGGTCCGGTCGAGCGGGGAGATACCGCGGGCGCTGGATCCGAGCCGGTTCTTCGGTGACGTGGAGGACGGCGCCGGGACGGAACGGTCGTTGCTGGAAGCGGTGGCCGGGGAGTTCCGTGTCTGTCTGCCGCGTCATGCCCTCATTGACGGGCGGCTGCACACGTTCGTCACCCGTTCGTGGACGCGGCCGCCCGGGAACGGAGAGACGTACGCGGTGATCCGCATGCACCGTGGAGCCCCACGCCCGGCGGGCGGTGAGCGGTCCGGAGACGACGGGCCGGGAAGCAGGTAGGCACAGGCCGGGTCGCGCGGATCCTCGATGTGCGGAGGTATCAGCACGCTGGGTCGAGTCCTGTCGAGTCGTGTCGCCATCCGTTGGAGCACATCGCCATGTGGGAGGGCAAGGGCGACGGCAGTGAGGAAACCACGTGGAACGAGCCGGTAACCGACGAGCAGTACAACCGCCCCCGCAGCCGCTGACAACGCAACGGTAGGACTTTCGATGACCGACCAGCCCAGGCAGGTCGGCGGCGGACGCCGCACGATCGGCGACTTCGCCCCGAAGCTCGCCGAACTGACCGACGGCGTCCTGTTCGAGGACGTGTGGAATCGCACCGAGCTGGCCGCCCGCGACCGCAGCCTGATCACCGTGGCCGTCCTCGTCGTGGGCGGCGACGCCGACCAGCTGCGCTTCCACCTCGGACGAGCGAAGGACAACGGCGTCACCGAGACCGAGCTCATCGAGGCCATCACCCACCTCGCCTTCTACGCCGGCTGGCCCAAGGCCATGACGGCGATCACGGTTGCGAAGCAGGTCTTCTCGGCCTGAGCACCGGGGAGAAGCACCGCTCTGGAAACGGCGCGAGAGTCCGGGAGCGGCGATCACGAACGGAAGGACACCCTCACCATGCGAGAACCCTCGCGGGCAGTCCCACCACCGTCCGGGGCCAGATCGAGCAGATGACCAAGGCGACCAGCGTCCAGGAGGTCATGGTCCAGGACGTCGTCGCCGACCCGGCGGCCCGCGCCCACTCCCGCGCCCTGCTGGCCCAGGCGCTCGGTGTCACACCGGCCGCCGTCCCCGCGTCCTGACCCCCACGGCAAGACGGCGTCCTCCACGTTACGACGCGCAGCCCGCTTCCTGAGCTGCGCGCCGTACACCCCACGGCTTCAGCCGCCCTTTGTACTGCCTGCCTGCCGCTCCGAACCGGCGGATGCCCCACGACGGATGCGGGCCCCGTGGCCGTCCCGGTCACGCTCATCCGCGTCGCCCCGCCGGAACGGGACGAAGGCGTCGCACAGGCCATGCCTGTGGCCGCACTCGCCGACCGGCACCGGCAGTGAGCATCGATGGAGTGACGCGGTGCAGGGGTTCGGGCACTGTGCGCACGAAGGGCGACGCTGCCGGTCGTCGACGTGCGGCAGAATCGCCTGGAACTGGTTGCGGGCGCGCCCCGTTGCACTTCCACCCCGCTCACGGCGGACCGACGAACCAACGATTGGCAAGCCACGAGTTACAGAGATCACGTAGATCTTTCGCACGGTTTCGATGGTCTTCCGAACACCGACGAAGCCGGGCAGCCTCATCTGCAGCCGGACGTGTTCCTCCAGCTTGGCCCGAAGCTTCACAGGGCCCCTCAGCCGTGCAAACCCTACGGATCTCGAAGTCCATCGCCCCCCTTGAGCTGGGGTGTTGCAACGATCACTAGAACCGAAGGCGGTCCCGGCGGGCTTCCTCGTCTCACGCAAATATCACCGACTCGGCGGACCTCCGCGGACCACGAGGCCCTGACCTGGCGTTAAGCCCTTGTCCTGGATCTACTGGACGCCGCTGGACGGTCTCCAGGCAATGGATCACCCCGTCCCGCTCTCCGGGTAGCGTGAGGGTATGAGTCATCCGCACCCCGAGCTCAAAGCCGCCCCGCCCCTTCCCGCAGGAGGGCTGCGGGTCGTCGCCCTGGGCGGCCTGGGTGAGATCGGCCGCAACATGACCGTCTTCGAGCACGCCGGCAAGCTGCTCATCGTCGACTGCGGCGTGCTGTTCCCCGAGGAGACCCAGCCCGGCGTGGACGTGATCCTGCCGGACTTCACCTCGATCCGGGACCGGCTGGACGACATCGTGGCCGTGGTACTCACCCACGGTCACGAGGACCACATCGGCGGCGTGCCGTACCTGCTGCGCGAGCGGTCCGACATTCCCGTCGTCGGCTCCAAGCTGACGCTGGCGTTCCTGGAGGCCAAGCTCAAGGAACACGGCATCCGGCCGCGCACGGTGCGGGTGCGGGAGGGCGACCGGCGCGGCTTCGGGCCCTTCGACTGCGAGTTCGTGGCCGTCAACCACTCCATCCCGGACGGCCTCGCGGTCGCGATCCGCACCGGCGCGGGGATGGTGCTGCACACCGGCGACTTCAAGATGGACCAGTTCCCGCTGGACGACCGGATCACCGATCTGCGCGCCTTCGCCCGCCTCGGCGAGGAGGGCGTGGACCTGTTCCTCACCGACTCCACCAACGCCGAGGTCCCCGGCTTCACCACCTCCGAGCGTGAGCTGAACCCGGCGATCGAGCAGGTGATGCGCACCGCCCCGCGCCGGGTCATCGTCTCCAGCTTCGCCAGCCATGTGCACCGCATCCAGCAGGTCCTGGACGCCGCCCATGCGCACGGCCGCAAGGTGGCCTTCGTGGGCCGGTCGATGGTCCGCAACATGGGCATCGCGCGTGACCTGGGCTATCTCAAGGTCCCGTCCGGTCTGGTCGTGAGCACGAAGGAGCTGGAGAAGCTCCCGGACCACAAGATCACTCTGGTGTGTACCGGATCGCAGGGCGAACCGATGGCCGCGCTGTCACGGATGGCCAACCGCGACCACGCGATCCGCATCGGCAAGGGCGACACCGTCCTGCTCGCCAGCTCCCTCATCCCCGGCAACGAGAACGCCATCTACCGCGTGATCAACGGCCTGACCCGGTGGGGCGCCCACGTGGTCCACAAGGGCAACGCCAAGGTGCACGTCTCCGGGCACGCCAGCGCCGGCGAACTCGTCTACTGCTACAACATCGTCAAGCCCCGCAACGTCATGCCCGTGCACGGCGAGTTCCGTCACCTGCGGGCCAACGGCGACCTCGCCATCCGTACCGGCGTCGACCCCGACCGGGTCGTCATCGCCGAGGACGGCGTCGTCGTCGACCTCGTCGACGGGCGCGCATCCATCACCGGCAAGGTCCCCGCCGGCAACGTCTACGTGGACGGCATGGAAGTCGGCGGCGCCACCGAAGCCTCCCTCAAGGACCGCCTCACCCTCGCCGAGGAAGGCGTGGTCACGGTGGTGGCGATCGTCGACGCGGACACCGGCGCCCTCGCCGAGGCCCCCGACTTCCTGGCCCGCGGCTTCGTCCACGACGACACCACCTTCGAGCCGGTCATCCCCGTCATCGAGAAGACCCTGGCCACCGCGGCCGAGGAAGGCGTCGGGGACGCACGCCAACTCGAACAACTCCTCGCCCGCGCCGTGGCGAACTGGGCGTTCCGCACTCACCGCCGCAAGCCCCTCATCATCCCCGTCATCATCGACGCCTGAACCACAGCCCGGCAGCACGCCCCTGGTTCCGGTCGGCGTCTCGCCGACATCGAGGTCGGGCACAGGGGTCAGCAGCCACCCCAGGACTCGGCCTGCTGTGCGCCCTGGTCGGGGCCGTCGGTGGACTGTTGCAGCCGCTGGCCACCAAGGCACTGGTGGACCGGCTCGCGACAGGTGAGAGCATCGCCGGGGTCCTGATCGCGCTCACCGCGCTGGTGCTGTTGGGCACGGCGGTCGAGGCGTGCGGCGCGTATGTGCTGGAGCGGACGGCTCAGTCCAGCCGCGCGGCGCACCCTTGTGGGGCGGTTGCTGCGTCTGCGGATCGCGGAGTGGGAGCGGATCCCACCGGGTGACCTGAGGTCCCGGGTCACCTCGGGCACCATGCTGCTGCGGGCGGTCGCACGCAGGCGGTCGTCGCCGCGGCCACCGGCGCGGTGGCCTTCGTGGCGGCGATCGTGATGATGGCGTTCCCGGATGTCGTGCCCGGCGTCCCGAGGTCGGCGTCCGGCCCCCCTCAGAGATCGCTCGCCATGCCCAGGCCCGTCAGGGCCCCGACCGGATCCAGGTCGGGGGTGCCTCTGGGCCACCAGTCGTCGTGGCCCGGCTCGGACTCGTAGGCGTACCACAGGCCGTCGCGGCCCAGGCGGAGCTGGACGTGGCCGTGGGGGTGGGTGAGGTGGTTGCGCCAAGGGCGGAAGGCTGGCAGGTCGGCGGCGAGGAGCAGCGGACGGGCCCGGTCGAACCGGCCGGCCGGCGGGTCCCACGGCTCCTCCAGTACGGCGAGGCCCTCCGGTCCGCCCTGGCGCCAGGCGGCGACCGCACGGGCCAGCTCGGAAGGGGTGCGGCCCGCCGCGGAGGCGAGCGAGGAATAGAGCGCCCGGGTGCCCGCGGTGAGTCCCGAGCCGGGGCGGGCTGCGGCCAGTCGGACCGCGTCCTCCCAGAGCGTCAGCTGCCCGACCGGGTCGCGACCCGTGGTGAGCAGGGCGTGGGCCCGCGCTGCGGCGTCCGTGGCCAGCTGGTCCAGCGCGAACGGGTCCGGGCCGCCGGGGGACGCCGGGTAGGCCGGGGGCTGTTCGGGGTGCGGGGGCGGTGGCAGCGGTGCCGGCAGGGGTGGGAGGGCGCGCGGCGTGAGAACGTCACTGGCCCGCACTCCGGGGAGAGGCGCCGGTCCCCTGTCCTGGGCGGCGCGCGCCGCGCGGGTGGCGCTCAGCCGGGACAGCGCGTCGAGCAGCTCGCGTTCGCCCCGGCCGCGCAGCAGGAGCAGGACGAAGGGATCGGCGTCGAGCAGCCGCGCGGTCTGGTAGCAGAGGGCGGCGGCGTGCTTGCAGGGGTGGCCCCGGTCGGGACAGCTGCACCGCGGCTCAAGATCGCCCGGGCCCGGCAGCAGGGGCACGCCGCAGTCCGCGAGGGACTGGGGCATCTCCTTGTCGAGGAGTGCCGCGATGTGCCCGGGCCGGTCGGCGGCGGCGTCCAGGAACCGCTCCCAGTCCTGGTCGTCGAGCGTGCGCAGCCGCACCTGCACGCGGTACGGGCGCGGACGGCTGCCCCGCACGTACGCCAGCACCAGGCCGGGCGTCACGGTGATGGCATCGACATGCCCCTGCCCGGCATAACCCCGCCCGCGCTCCAGCCGCTTGACGTCCAGCGCGCCCTGCTCCAGCGCGGCGACCCACGCGTTTCCCCACCAGCTCTCGGCGAAGCCCTTGTCGTCCGGATCCCGGGGCGGGAAGGCGGGGAAGGTACGGCGCAGCTCGGTGTCGCGGTCGGGGGCGGCCATGGAGTGGCGGATGCGAGGGGGCTCGGGCCGGATGGTGGAGGGGGTCGGGCCGGCGAGGCCGTGCGGCGCGTCGGTCATGGCGTGGGGCGGGCGCTCCTGGCCGGTTTCGTCAGGACCCTCGTGCACCGCGTCCGGCTCGTCCGTCGCCGCGGGCATCCGGAAGGCGTCGGCCAGCAGCTGCCGTACGTCCCGCGCTCCCTCGCCGACGGCGTGTTCACGCGCCTGCCGACCGGCCCCCGGCCTCTCGCCGGCACGGCTGCGCCGCGCCCGGCGTCCCGCACGCTCGGCCTCTTCCCGGGCCCGCCGCGCGTCCTGCCGTGCTGCGCGCAATGCCTCGCGCGCGATGTCCGCCGCGCGGGGACCCGGCCCCTCGTCGTCACCCGCGGCCGGGGTCTCCTCCGGTGCGGCGGCGGGCTGGTTCTCCACAACAGCGGGAGCACCGACCGACGTCGTCCGGGCCGGGCTCTCCCCCGAGTCGCCGGAATCATCCGGCCCGGCGGGTCCCTGCGTGTCCTTCGACGCATCGCCCGGCAGGTCGCCGGGCAGGTCGGCGTCGTCCGCCGCACCCGCCTCGTTCTCCGGCCCCTCGCCACGCCGGTGCTCGGAGGCCGCCCTGCGCAGTGCCTCACGGGCCACGTCTCCCGGACGGGGAGTCTCCTCCTGGCCGACGGGCCTCTCGGCCGGGCGGGGAGCGGATGCCGTCTCCGGGTCGCGGTGTGCCTGCTCCTTGGCGGCCCGCAGGGCCCGGCGGGCCTCGTCGGCCGGGCGGGGAGTCATGGCGTGCTCCGCAGGGAGACCAGGTCGGACAGCTCGCGGTCGGTCAGTTCGGTGAGGGCCGACTCGCCGGAGCCGAGGATCGCGTCGGCCAGGGCGCGCTTGGCCTGGAGCATCTCGGCGATGCGGTCCTCGATCGTGCCCTCGGTGATGAGGCGGTGGACCTGGACGGGCTGGGTCTGGCCGATGCGGTAGGCACGGTCGGTTGCCTGTTCCTCGACGGCCGGGTTCCACCAGCGGTCGAAGTGGACGACGTGACCCGCGCGGGTGAGGTTGAGGCCGGTGCCCGCCGCCTTGAGGGACAGCACCAGGACCGGGGTCGAGCCGGACTGGAAGCGGTCCACCATGCGCTCCCGCTCCGGTACCGGCGTGCCGCCGTGGAGGAGGTCGACCGGGACCGCCCGGGTGGCCAGGTGAGAGGTGATCAGGCGGGCCATCCCGACGTACTGGGTGAAGACCAGCGCGGATCCGTCCTCGGCGAGCAGGGTGTCCAACAGCTCGTCCAGCAGCGCGAGTTTGCCGGAACGGGCGGCGAGCCGGTCGCCGCCGGCCCGGGCGGGCTCCTCCTTCAGGTACAGCGCCGGGTGGTTGCAGATCTGCTTCAGCGACGTCAGGAGCTTCAGTACCAGGCCCCGGCGTGCCATGCCCTCGGCGGTCTCGATGGCGAGCATCGACTCGCGGACCACCGCCTCGTACAGCGCGCCCTGTTCGCGGGTGAGCGGCACCGGGTGGTCGGTCTCCGTCTTGGGCGGCAGTTCGGGGACGATGCCCGGGTCGGACTTCTTCCGGCGCAGCAGGAAGGGCCGGACCAGGCGGGCCAGGCGCTCCACCGCCTCCTCGTCCTCGCCGTTCTCCACGGCACGGGCGTGCCGGGCGCGGAAGGACTTCAGCGGGCCGAGGAGGCCCGGGGTGGTCCAGTCGAGCAGCGCCCACAGCTCCGACAGGTTGTTCTCGACGGGCGTGCCGGTCAGGGCCACGCGCGCGGGGGACGGGATGGTGCGCAGCGCCTTGGCCGTGGCCGAGTAGGGGTTCTTGACGTGCTGCGCCTCGTCGGCGACGACCATGCCCCACGCCTGCCCGGCCAGGGCGGGGGCCGCGGAACGCATCGTGCCGTACGTGGTGAGGACGAAGCCGCCGTCCAGGTCGTCCAGGCTGCGGTCCGGGCCGTGGAAGCGGCGGACGGGGATGCCGGGTGCGAAGCGGGTGATCTCCCGCTGCCAGTTGCCCAGCAGCGAGGCCGGGCAGACCACCAGGGTCGGCTCGCGGCGGGCCCGCCTCAGGTGCAGGGCGATGAGGGTGACGGTCTTGCCGAGGCCCATGTCGTCGGCGAGGCAGCCGCCGAGGCCGAGGGAGGTCATCAGGTCGAGCCAGGCCAGGCCCCGGAGCTGGTAGTCACGGAGAGTGGCGTGCAGGCCCGGCGGCGGTGCGGCCGGGCGTACTCCCGCGGTGAGGCGGTCGCGCAGGGCGGCCAGTGCGCCGGCGGGTACGGCCTCGACCGTCTCGCCGTCCACGTCGGCGGTGCCGGTGAGGGCGACGGACAGCGCGTCGACCGGGTCGAGCAGCCCCAGGTCCCGCTTGCGGGCCTTGCGGACGAGGGCCGGGTCGACCAGCACCCACTGGTCGCGCAGCCGGACGACCGGGCGGTGGGCCTCGGCGAGGGCGTCCATCTCGCTCTCGGTGAGCGGGTCGCCGCCGAGCGCCAGCTGCCAGCGGAACTGGAGCAGGTCCTCGCTCTCGAAGAAGCCGGTGCCGTCGGTCGCCGAGCCGGGGGCCGGACGGACCACCGCCGCGGCGGAGAGATCCTGGGCCAGGTCCCGGGGCCAGTGCACGGCGACGCCGGCCGCGGCGAGCCGGGTGGCCGCGACACCGAGCAGGTCGCTCAGCTCCTCCTCGGTCAGCGCCAGCACGTCGGGCACGTCCTGGTCGGAGAGCCGGTCGAGCGGGGGCCAGACCCGGGCCGCGCGGCGGACGGCGAGGGCCGCGTCCACCCGGGCGCGTGGGCCGAAGGCGTCGTCCGCCTCGCCCGCCCACAGCGCCGCCGCGTCGGCGACGAGGGTGGGGTCGGCGAGGCTGTGCACCTGGACGATCGCGGCGCCGGCGCCGCGTGCGCCGCCGTCGAAGGCGTCGTCGAACAGGTCGTACGCCGAGAGGTCCAGCCGGAGTGAGATCCGCACTCCGGCGTCCATGCCGGCGGCGACCTCGGCGGCCCAGTCGTGGGCGTCGGGCAGGTGCTGGGCGTCGCGGGCCGCGAAGGGTCTGCCGGTGGCGTGGGGGGCGGCCGGGGTGCGCGGCAGGGTGTCGGCGACCGCGTCCAGGAAGGCGCGCACCAGCGCTTCCGGTTCGGGCAGGCGGATCGGGCCCGGGCCGGGCAGCGGGACGGCGTGCCCCTCGTACGGCAGGGCGGCGGCCACCGCGCGCAGGTGGGCGATGTCGTCCGGGTCCAGCGGGCCGGCGCGCCAGGCGTCGTGGCCCGTGGGGGTGAGGCCGGGCAGCAGCCGGCCGCGCGCGGTCAGCCGCAGGGCGTGCAGGGCGGCCGCGCCCCAGCAGGCGGTGGCGGGGTGGGCCGCGGGGTCGTGCCGGGCGCGCACCAGGAGCGGCAGGGCCTCCTCCAGCGGGAGGGTCAGCGCCGGGGTGGTGCGCCGCCGGACCGCGGCGCCGTGCCGTCGTACGACGGTGAGTTCGGTGTCCTCGGTGAGTTCTGTGGTCTCTGCGGGCAGGGGCTCGCCCTCGGGGTCCCAGAAGGCGATGCGCCCGTCGCGCGGGAGGGGCGCGGGCAGGAAGACGGCCGGGAGCCGGACCGGGACCGTCCGCTCCCCCGCCCGCTCGGCCGTCACAGCCGTGCCGCCCATAGGTCCTGCCACCTCCCGCCCGCGTTTCGGATCAGCTGTCTCCGACTCTACGGGCGAGGTCTGACAATCGGCCCCGGCGGCCGCGCCGCCCGAGCCGGGCCTCGGGTCAGGGCACCGTCCGGGACACCACGTACACCCAGGGATACGCCGGGTTGGACAGGTCCACCACCACGTCGTGCGTGGGTGCGGGGTTCTTCTGCCGGTGGACGAAGCCGTACCACGAGTCGCCCTCGGGGAACTTCCAGCCGGTGACCTTGCGGTCGCGGGCGCCGATGGTGATGTGGCCCTTCTCCAGGTCTTCCCGGGTCACGCCCAGGCCCGTCAGACAGGCGTCCAGACCGGCCGCGTTGGTCTCGAACTGGGCGTACAGGCGGCTGGTCTTCCAGTTGTTGGTCTCGTAGTACGCCACGTGCCAGGCCGGGTGCGGGACGGGCACCTGGTAGATGCGGCGCTGGAGCTTGGACGGCCAGCCCTCGGTCAGGCCGGTCGCCGAGTACTTCGCCTCCTTGTCCTTGCCGCTGTCCCGGCTCTGGTTCGCGGAGATCACCAGGTAGCCGGCCGGGATGCCGATGAGCAGCACGATGATCAGCAGGGTGAGCGCCCTGCGGCGGATCCTGTGGCGACGGTCCTCGGCCGGGCGTTCCTCGCCGTCCGGCCACGAGCCCTGGTGCGGCAGGGAGGCGGTCACGGCGTCTCCTGGGTACTGCGGAGGGACTGCGCGTACCGCTCGTAGCGCTCGTACCGCTCCACGCGGCGGCGCTTGGCGCGCCGGAAGCGGCGGGCGACCAGCCGGGCCAGGTCGGCGGCGCCGACCATGCCGGCCTCGGGGCCGAGCTGGGCCCGGGCGATGCGGGCCTCGGGGCGATAGCCGCGGCCGGTCAGATGCCTGCGGAACGCGTCCCTGGCGGGGCCGATCAGCAGGTCGTCGGCGGCCGAGACACCGCCGCCGATGACGAAGCAGGAGGGGTCGAGGGCCGCCGCGAGGTTGGCGATGCCGACGCCGAGCCACTGGCCGATGTCCTGGAGCAGCTCGATGCACATGGCGTCGCCCTCGCGTGCCAGCTCGGTGATCATCGGGCCGGTGATGTCACCGATGTTGCCCTTGACGTGCTCGATGATCCCGTACGCCACCGGCGAGTCGGCCGCTGCCAGCTCGCGCGCCTCGCGGACCAGGGCGTTTCCGGAGCTGTACTGCTCCCAGCAGCCGCGGTTGCCGCACGGGCAGCGGTGGCCGCCGGGGACGACCTGCATATGGCCGAACTCCCCGGCGACGCCGTACTTGCCGCGCTTGACCTGGCCGTCCTCCAGGATCGCGCCGCCGATGCCGGTGCCCAGCGTGATCATCACGAGGTGGTCCTCGCCGCGGCCGGCGCCGAAGCGCCACTCGGCCCAGGCGGCGGTGTTGGCGTCGTTGTCCACGAGGACCGGGACCGAAAGGCGGCTGGCGAGGCGGTCCCTCAGGGGTTCGTTGCGCCAGGACAGGTGGGGGGCGAACAGCACGCGGTTGCGGTCGGCGTCGACCCAGCCGGCCGCGCCGATGCCGACGGCGTGCACGTCGTGCCGGTCCGAGAGGTCCAGGACCAACTCGGCGATGGTGTCCTCGACGACCTTGGGGCTCTTGGACTTGTCCGGCGTCTCCGTGCGGACCTTCTCCAGGATGTTGCCGTCGGCGTCCACGACGCCCGCCATCACCTTCGTACCGCCGATGTCGATGCCGACCGTCGGCACGCGGGGTGCCGTCAGGTGTGAGCGGCGCTCCCGGGTGCCGACGGTGCGGAGCACGGTGGCACGGCGGGAGCCGATGGGGGCGGTGAAGTCGCGGTAGGTGCTCATCGCCGCCGATTCTGCCTCACGGGGAGGCGGGGTGCGGAGCAGAGGGGTGGTGCGGCTCGATTCCGGGTGCGGGCGGGTGAGGGCTTGTCGCGCCCACGCGGCGGAGCCGCACATCGATACAGCCCCGCGCCCCTCAAGGACGCACGAGCAACTGGAATTCGAAGGAATAGCGCGTCGGGCGGTACGTATGCGTGCCGTACTCGACCGCGCGTCCCGTGTCGTCGAACGTGACGCGTTGCATGGTGAGCAGCGGGGCCCCCGCCTCCTCGGCCAGCCGTTCCGCCTCCGCCGCCGTCGCCGCCCGGGCGCCGATCGACTGGCGGGCGCTGTGCAGGGTGATGCCGGCCGACCGCATCAGGCGGTAGAGGCCGGTGGTCTCCAGTTGGCCGGTGTCGAGGTCGATGAGGCCGGGTGGCAGGAAGTTGCAGAGGTAGGCCATGGGCTCGCCGTGGGCGAGGCGGAGGCGTTCCACGCGGTGGACGTCGCTGTCCTCGGCGACGTTGAGTGCGGCGGCGACCTCGGCGGAGGCGGGCACGAGCGTGTTGACGAGGACCTTGGTGGCCGGGCGCTGGCCCGCCGCCTCCAGGTCGTCGTAGAGGCTGCTGAGTTCCAGCGGGCGCTTGACCTGGCTGTGCACGACCTGGGTGCCCACACCACGGCGGCGCACGAGGAGGCCCTTGTCGACGAGCGACTGGATGGCCTGGCGGACGGTCGGCCGGGACAGGCCGAGCCGGGCGGCGAGCTCGATCTCGTTGCCCAGCAGGCTGCCGGGGGTCAGCGTGCCGTGCTCGATCGCGGCCTCCAGCTGCTGGGACAGCTGGAAGTACAACGGCACGGGAGAGCTGCGGTCCACGCTCAGCTCGAGCTGCACGGTCGGGTCCACTTCTGGTTTCGGCACGGGCCGAGCGTAGCTCCGTGCGTTGTTGACGGGAAGTTGTGTAGTCAGATTGTCCGGACATTCAGATTGACAGGGGCGGGCTGTGCACGCACTTTGTTTCCATGCGCATCGGCGTCATCGGTACGGGCCGTATCGGAACAATCCACGCGAACACCCTCAGCCGGCACCGCGACGTCGGCTCCCTGATCCTCACGGACGCGGACGCCCCGCGGGCCCAGGACCTGGCGCACCGGCTGGGTGAGACGGCCGCGCCCGGCGTGGAGGAGATCTTCCGATGGGGGGTCGACGCCGTGGTGATCACGACGGCGACTTCGGCCCACGCCGAACTGATCGGTCGGGCAGCACGCTCGGGCCTGCCGGTGTTCTGCGAGAAGCCCATCGCACTGGATCTGCCGGGGACACTGAGCGCGATCGCCGAGGTCGAGACGGCCGGGACGGTGCTTCAGATGGGCTTCCAGCGTCGCTTCGACGCCGGATACAGGGGCGCCCGCGAGGCCGTGCGCTCGGGCAGGCTGGGGCGGCTGCACACCGTGCGGGCGCTGACCAGCGACCAGACGCCGCCGCCCGCGGCGTGGCTGCCGCTGTCCGGCGGGCTGTACCGGGACACGCTGATCCACGACTTCGACGTGCTGCGCTGGGTGACGGGCCGGGAGGTGTCGGACGTGTACGCGGCCGGATCCGACGCCGGGCCCGCGATGTTCCGTGCGGCAGGCGACGTCGACACCGGCGCCGCGCTCCTCACTCTCGACGACGGCACGCTCGCCACGGTCACCGGCGCCCGCCTGAACGGAGCCGGCTACGACGTGCGCATGGAGCTGGCCGGGGAGCTCGACCAGATCGTGGTCGGCCTGGACGACCGAACGCCGATCGCATCCACCGAGCCGACCGGGCCGCCGGCCGCGGACAAGCCCTGGACGGGCTTCCTGGAGCGCTTCGGACCCGCCTACGAGGCGGAGCTGAACGCGTTCGTCGAGGTCGTGCGGGGCGAGCGGGCCAACCCCTGCGACGGGCGCGAGGCCCTTCAGGCACTGCGCGTCGCCGAGGCGTGCGAGCTGTCGCGCCGGGAACGCAGGCCGGTGCACCTCGCGGAGATCCCCGGCGGGACCGCCTCTCCCTTCGCCTGAGGGCCGGCGGGGCGGTCAGTGGCCCTCCTGTTCCTCCTCCAGGAGCCCCGCGTCGTACGCCAGCAGCGCCACCTGCACCCGGTTGTTGAGGTCGAGTTTGGCCAGGATGCGGGAGACGTGTGTCTTGACCGTGGCGACGCTCATGAAGAGGCCGGTGGCGATCTCGGCGTTGGACAGGCCCCGGCCGACCGCGACGGCGACCTCGCGCTCGCGGTCGTTGAGGGCGGCCATGCGTGCACGCGCGCGTGTGCGGCGGGTGTCGGCGGCGGTGCCGACCGCGTGCTGCATCAGCTGGCGGGTGACGGTGGGCGACAGGACCGGGTCGCCGGCCGCGACCCGGCGTACCGCCGCGAGGATCTCGGTCGGCGGGGTGTCCTTGAGGACGAATCCGGCGGCGCCCGCGCGCAGCGCCCGCAGGACCTGTTCGTCGGCGTGGAAGGTGGTGAGGACCACCACCTGCGGGGCGTCCTTGCGGGCGCGCAGCCGCTCCGTGGCCGTGAGACCGTCCACCGTCGGCATCCGGATGTCCATGAGCACGACGTCCGGGCGGGTGCGGTCGACGAGCGCCTCCACCTCGCCGCCGTCGGCCGCCTCGCCGACGATCTCGATGTCGTCGGCCCCGCCCATCATGAAGGACAGTCCGGCCCGCACCAGCGGATCGTCGTCGACGAGGAGCAGTCTGATCGCAGTCATGGGCCATACGTAATCACGGCCGGGGCGGACGCGGGGCCCGGACGGGCACTGGTGGGCGCCAACGCCTCGTCCGGAACGCGGAGTTGACCGGCCGCGTGCTCAGGCGCGCAGCGTCACCCCGAACAGGGTGCGCAGGCGGCTGATCTCCCACCAGACCACCGCCGTCACCGAGGCGGGACCGCCGATGACGGCGAGGGCCTGGATCATCGGCGGCCCAGGCGGCAGGCCGCCCGCGAGCAGGCTGATGGCGGCGAACTCCCACACCAGCGTGCCGGTCAGCAGGGCGGGGAGCGCGGCGTGCACGGCCGCGGTGTTGAAGCCGGTGCGGACGGCCGGGCCGGTCGCGAACCCCAGGAAGAACAGGAGCCAGGCCAGGGGCAGGGCGGCCGCGAGGATCAGCCAGGGGGCGGCGCCCGCCGGACCGGAGGAGGGCGTCTGGTTCCGGTCGAGCAGGATGATCGCCCCGCCGAGCAGCGGGACGGCCGTCACGGCGCCGATGTACCAGCCGGCCGACCGCAGGGCGGCCCGCACCCGCACCCGCATGGCCGACCTGGTCTCCGCCGACGCCCACCGGAACAGCACCGCGATCACGACGGGTGCGCTCAGGAGCAGCAGGGGCGGGGTGACCGCCAGCCGCATCATGTACTGCTCCTGGGCCTCGGCGACGTCCTCCGGCTTGCCGTACATGGCGAGCAGCAGCAGGGACATGGCGGCCGCGGTCCAGGCCCGCACCTTCTGCACGCGCGTCACGTGCCGGTCGTCGACGGCCCGGTGCGTGTGCGGGAACAGCCGGTGGGCCCGGATGCGGGCCGAGCGCGCGAACGAGTAGCACAGCACGAGCGGCAGGAACGCGAACCAGGTACACGGAGCGAGCAGCACCAGCCACATGCAGCCGGAGACCCGCGGCTGCCCTTGCCGCAACAGCTCGCGGACCGACGGCCATTCGCCACCGCGCAGACCGCCCCACCCCAGGCCCCGGGCGCCCGGCCGCGGCTGGGGGACGTACGGGTACGGCTGCGGCTGCGGGAGGTACGGCTGGGGGTGCGGGTGGCCGTACGGTGCCGGGCCCGGCTGGGGCGGCACGTAATGCGGCGGCACGTATGGGCCGTTGGCCGGAGGCGGCGGGTACGGTCCGCCGTTCGGCGGCCCGGGTGGCTGGTAGGGATTGGCGGGTCCCCCGAAACTCACGTGCAGGTTCCTTCCGTTACTCATGGTGCTGAAGGCGGCACAAACTTCAGCCACCACCACAGCCAAGTCAACTCGCTTTGGAGCGGGGGGTTATGGGGTTGCGCGCATGCGCCCGGTATGCGCCTCGTGTACGCCCTGCTCGTGGGCATCGACCGCGAGGCCAGCGGCTGGTCGCAGGCGCTGGTGTGTCACGACACCCTTGGCAGTCCTGGTGCATTGCTGCGGGGCGAACCGATGCCAGGCCGAGCCGGACCACCCGCCGCACCCCGAGCCCACGCAGGCCACCCCGGACCGCTCACCGCCCACGCAGGGCAAGTCAACGTCAAGTCGCCCCGGACACAGAGCCCTTGGCCGCCAGGCCCGCCCGCCGCTCGCCGTAAGCCCGGCGACCGGCCGAGGCGCATCCGCGAGCCGCACTCATCCCCACGGCAACCACGCCCGCACCTCGAACCCGCCCTGCGGGGTGTGGCCGTGTTCCAGGCGGCCGCCCGCGAGGGTCGCTCGTTCCGTCAGGCCGATCAGGCCCTGGCCGGAGCCGGGGACAGGCGGCACCTCGCCCTCGGGGGGCGGGTTGTGTACGGAGACGGTGAGGCCGTCGCCCGGTGCGCCGGTGACGGACACCGTGACCTCCGTGCCGGGGGCGTGCTTGCGGGCGTTGGTCAGGCCCTCCTGGACGATCCGGTACGTGGTGCGGCCGACGGAGGACGGGACGGTGGCGACATCGTCGACGCGGTGGTCGAGGGCCACCTTCATGCCGGCCTCACGCGACTCGGCGACCAGCGCGTCCAGCGCGCCGAGCGTCGGCTGCGGCCGGCCCGTGTCCTCGGGCTCCCCGGCCCGCAGGACGCCGATGATCTCGCGCAGGTCCTGGAGGGCCTCGTGCGCGCTCTCCCGGATCACACCCGCCGCCCGCGCCGTCTCCGCCGGGGGTGCGTCGGGCCGGAACTCCAGGGCGCCCGCGTGCACGCTGAGCAGGGTCAGCCGGTGGGCGAGCACGTCGTGCATCTCCCGCGCGATGGCCTCACGGGCGAGCCGCTGCGCCTGCTCGGCCCGCAGCCGCGCCTCCGTCTCGGCTCGCCGGGCCCGGTCCCTGAGGCTCACCATGAGCTGTCGCTTGGAGCGTACGAACATGCCCCAGCCGACGATGGCCACGGTGAGCAGCACGGCGAAGGGCACGCTCACCAGGTAGGGGACGTCCGCGTCGGGGCGCACCCAGTAGTACAGCGGAGCCAGGGCCGCGTTGATGCCGCCCACCCAGGCCACGTACCGGAAGGGGCGGTGCACGGCCAGCGTGAACAGGGCGATGAGCCCTGCCCCGCCCGCCGTCTCCGAGACGAAGGTGAGGGGAGTCATCGCCACGGCCAGCCCCAGCGGCCAGCGGCGGCGCAGCCAGACGGCCGCGCAGGCCAGCGCCCCGGTCAGCTGGTCGACGACGGCCAGCCATTCCGGGACATGGGGGTTGTCGTTGAGCGCTTCTACGGCGGCCGCGCCCACCAGCACGGCCAGCAGGAAGCAGGAGAAGTCGACGACCCAGTCGCGGGCGGTACGCCGGGGCCGCCGCCCCGCCCGTGCGGCGTCGGGGTCGAGTTCGTGCAGAAGGGCGGACGGGATGAACCATCTGCGCCCGGTGAACAGCGCAGGTGTCTCGCCCGTCAGCACCGGGGAGGCCTGCCCCGCGTCGTCACCACTCACGGTCGGCAAATCTACGCAGGCCCGGGCCCGTTCACCTCTCCCTGGCCGCAATCGTCGACCAAAGTCACCGCATCGCAGACTTTCGGCGCGGGCGACCGGGCCCGGACAGGGACTTCCGTCCAACGCACGCTCGCCCCGCGGCCGATGTGCGTGGGGGGTCCGCGGGGCGAGGCTCGTGCCATGAAACAGGTGCTGGAGATTCTCGGCTTCCTCGCCCTCGTACAGGGCGTGGCGGGCCTGGTACACGAGTTCACCGACTGGAACTGGGGCCTCGTGCAACGACTGGGGTTCCTCGACGGCTACGAGATCTACACAAGCGTCGTCCTGCTCGTGCTGGGCGTCGCCCTGTTCGCGGCGGCCGGGAGCCGGAAGTCCGTCTGAGCACCCGGGCGGACTTCCGGCCGGCGTTCGCGGAAGTGGCCGCCCGGCTCAGCAGCCGTAGTCGACCAGGTCGAACGACTCGTAGTGGTCGGCCGTGTAGTAGTCCTCCCGGTTCTCCTCACCGGTGACGATGCGCCGCGCACCGCGGGTGGAGGAGCCGGGGGTGATGACCGTGTACTCGTGGTAGTAGCCGGACGACTGGCTCGGCAGGATGCGCTCCCGGTTCTGGAAGACGGTGCCGTCCTGCTTGAACGGGAAGGGGCCGCCCTGCTCGATCAGGTCGAGCGTGTCGTGGGCCTGGGACGGCAGGTCGCTGTAGCAGATGCTGCCGACGGCGGTGGGGGCCGCGTCGGCCGTGGTGGCGGAGACGGTACCGCCGACGAGGAGGGCGGACAGGAGGGCGGCTGCTGCGCCGAGCCGCGAGGCGCGTGGGGGGAAATTCATGCGCACATGATGACGCGCGTAGACAGTGGCATGTCAATGACAAGCTCGGAGATTTTCCCGCCAAGTCCGATGAGTGAGCGGGAAGTTAACCTTCCTCCGGCGCCCTCACGCGCTGTTCACCGGGGCCGGTGAGGGCGCCGGGCGGGGCGGTTACGCGTCCTCCGGCAGCGCGTACTCGCCGTACTCCGGGCGGCCCGCCACCTCGTACGTCTGGATCGAGACGCCCGTGCCGGTGACGCTCCCTCCGGCGTGCCGGAACGCGGTCGGTACGGCGCCCTCCGGGAACAGCCGGAACCCGGCGCCGAGCACGACCGGGAAGGTCAGCAGATGCAGGGAGTCGACGAGGCCGTGCGCCAGCAGGGACCGGACGAGGGCGCCGCTGCCGTGCACCTGGATCTCGCCGTCGGTGCGCTCCTTCAGGGCCGTGACCTCCTTGGCGAGGTCTCCGGTGAGCACGGTGGTGCCCGCCCACTCGGGGTCTTTGAGCGTCGAGGACGGGACGTACTTCGGCAGTGCGTTGAGTTTCGAGGCGACCGGATCGGCGGGGTCGGTCACCTTCGGCCAGAACGTACTGAAGATGTCGTACGTACGGCGCCCGAGCAGGAAGGCGCTCGGACGTGCGAAGACCTCGTCGATGAACCGGCCGAAGTCCTCGTCGGCGTACGGAAAGCTCCAGCCGCCGTGGGTGAAGCCGCCGCGGGTGTCCTCGTGAGGGCCGCCGGGGGCCTGGTAGACGCCGTCGAGGGTGACGAAGAGGGTGGAGACGAGCTTGCCCATGGCGGGTGCCCTTCTTCTCGGAACAGTCCGGGTCTGTTGTCATCGGTTCAGACCCCGTGGGCGTCCGCAACTCATCGCTCGGCCGTACGGCTCCTGCGGTGAGGGACCGGAGGAGCCCACCTCGACGTCCGTTCACCGCCAGCACCGCTGCCGGCCGGCCGGTGGGATGGACACATGACTTCTCAAGGAACTCTCGGAAATCCCGGAACTCTCAACGGCAGGACGGCTCTCGTGACCGGCGCGAGCCGTGGCATCGGCGCGGCGACGGCCCTGCGGCTGGCCCGGGAGGGCGCGGACGTGGCGGTCGGCTACGTGAACGGCAAGGAGGCGGCCGAGGACGTCTCACGGGCCGTGGAGGCGCTGGGGCGCCGGGCGGTGGCGGTGCGCGCGGACGCGGCGGACGCCGCCGAGACGGCCGGTGCCGTGACCGCTGCGGTCGAGGCGCTGGGCGGCCTGGACATCCTGGTGAACAACGCGGGCGTGGGGGTGCTCGGGCCGCTGGAGACCCTGTCGCTCGCCGACGTGGACCGCGTCCTCGCCGTCAACGTACGCGGTGTCTTCCTGACCTCCCAGGCCGCCGCCGCGCGCATGTCCGAGGGCGGGCGGATCATCACGATCGGCAGCTGCATGGCCCATCGCGTGCCGGGGCCCGGCGGCACGCTCTACGCCACGAGCAAGGCGGCCCTGGCCGGTATGACCAAGGCCCTGGCCAGGGAGCTGGGCGGGCGCGGGATCACGGCAAACCTCGTCCATCCCGGGCCGATCGACACCGACATGAATCCGGCGGACGGGCCGTACGCGGCCGGCCAGGCGGCGATGACGGCGCTGGGGCGGTTCGGCACGGCGGACGAGGTGGCGTCGATGGTGGCGTATCTGGCCGGGGCGTCGTATGTGACCGGAGCGGAGTTCCTGGTCGACGGCGGGCACGCGGCGTGAGGCAGGGGGGCGCACCGGTGCTGTCGGGCCGGTGCGCCCCTGGGGCGGGGTCGGCTCAGCCGCCCAGCTCCTGGTGACGCGCCCCGAGGCGCCGCGCACCGTCCTCCGTCAGGGAGCCGAACAGCCGCAGCCGGGAGATGCCGCCGTCCGGGAAGATGTCCACACGCGCGTGCGTGCCGACGGCCGGGACCGGGAGTACGAAGCGGTGGTTGGTGTCGGGCTGGAGGCGCGTGCGGGGCAGGATCTCCCGCCACTGGCCGTCCTCGCCGTCGCGCACGGACACCGAGGCCCAGCCGGCGCTGTTGCCCTTGAGGTACGCGGTGTCGATCTCCAGGGCGCGGATCCGGGACTGGGCGGCCAGCCGGTAGCGGATCCAGTCGTGGCCCTGGTCGCGGCGGCGCCGGGTCTCCCAGCCGTCGTCCATCTTGCGGGAGCGGCCCGGCTGGATGGTGTTGGTGGCGGGCGAGTAGAAGAGGTCGGAGGCGTCCTCGACCTGGCCGCCGTTCTCCAGGGCGACGACGTCGAAGGTGCCCAGCGCCTCCAGCCAGGCGGGGTCCGGGACGACCTCGCCGTACACGCGCAGACGGGCGATGCCGCCGTCGGGGTGCTGGTTGACCCGCAGGTGGGTGAAGCGCTGCTCGACCGCGACGGGGAAACCGTTCGCCGCGTGTCCGCCCACCGGGGTGCGCGGCACGAGGATCGTCCACTTCACGCCGTCCCCGAGGAGTTCCTCGGGCGACGGGGAGCCCGGCACGCAGGTGCCCTCGACGGACACGGCCTGCGGGTAGTTGCCGCGGAAGTGCGCCGTGTCGACGACGATCCCCCGGACCACGCCCGGGGCGCCGAGGCGGACCAGCGCCCAGTCGTGGTCCTCCGCGGTCGGCCAGGGGTGCTCGGCGGAGGCGCCCCGGCGACGCCGCGTCTCCCAGCCGTCCATGATCTTGCCCTTGTGCCCGAAGCGCTCGGGGTCGAACTCGGCGCGCTCGGGCACCAGCAGGTTCTCGCGCTGGGCGAAGAACTCGTCGTTGGCGGCGATGACACCGGCACCGAGGCGCCGGTCGGCGAGGTTGGCGTACTGGGTGAAGGGGAAGCCGGCGGTGCGGTAGTCCGCGTACGGGTCGCCGCCTCCGTAGGGGTTCGCGTCGCCGGTGAAACTGGGAATCGCCGTCACGGTGATCAGGTGCCTTTCGAAGTCCGGGATGAGGATCAGTTGGTTCGGGTGAGCAGTCGCCCCTTCGGTTCGGTGAACTCGCCGTCGGCCACGATGCGCTGCCCGCGCAGCCAGGTGGACTTCACGACGCCGTACAGGGTCCTGCCCGCGTAGGCCGTGACGTGGTTGCGGTGCTGGAGGGCCGCGGGGTCGACGGTGAAGGTCTCGTCGGGGGCGAGGACGGCGAAGTCGGCGTCGCGGCCCGCCGCGATGGCGCCCTTGCGGTCGTCGAGCCCGACGAGTTCGGATGTCCGCGCGGACATCCAGCGGACCACGTCCTCCAGGCCGTGCCCGCGCCTGCGGGCCTCGGTCCACACCGCCGCCAGGCTCAGCTGGAGCCCGGAGATGCCGCCCCAGGCCGTCGCGAAGTCGTCGGTCTTCAGGTCGGCGGTGGACGGGGAGTGGTCGGTGACGACGCAGTCGATGGTGCCGTCGGCCAGCGCCTGCCAGAGCAGGTCCTGGTTGGCGGACTCGCGGATCGGCGGGCAGCACTTGAACTCGCTGGCGCCGTCGGGGACTTCCTCGGCGGTGAGGGTCAGGTAGTGGGGGCAGGTCTCCACGGTGAGCCGTACGCCCTCCGCCCGCGCCTCGGCGATCATCGGCAGGGCGTCGCTGGAGGAGAGGTGGAGCACGTGCACGCGCGCGTTGAGGGCCTTCGCCTCACGGATGAGCTGGGCGATGGCGGTGTCCTCGGCGTCCCGGGGGCGCGAAGCGAGGAAGTCGGCGTACCTGGGGCCGGGCCGCTGCGGGGCGGAGGAGAGGAGGTGGGGGTCCTCGGCGTGCACGATGAGCAGGCCGTCGAAGGCGGCGATCTCCGCCATGGCGCGGGCGAGCGGGTCCCGTTCGAGGTGCGGGAACTCGTCGACGCCGGACGGCGACAGGAACGCCTTGAAGCCGAAGACGCCGGCCTCGTGCAGCGGGCGCAGGTCCTTGACGTTGCCGGGCAGGGCGCCGCCCCAGAAGCCGACGTCGATGTGCGCCTTGTCGGCGGCGACCTGCTGCTTGGTCCGCAGGTGCGCGACGGTCGTGGTCGGCGGGAGGGAGTTGAGGGGCATGTCGACGAGGGTCGTGATGCCGCCGGCCGCGGCGGCGCGGGTGGCGGTCCAGAAACCCTCCCACTCGGTGCGGCCGGGGTCGTTGACGTGCACGTGGGTGTCGACCAGGCCGGGCAGCAGGACGTGGTCGCCCAGGTCCTCCAGGCGGGTGGTCTCCGGTACGGGTGCGTCGTACGGGAGGACGGCAGTGATCTTGCCGGCGGCGACCGCGACCGAAGCGGCGCGCGTCCCCTCGGGAGTGATGACACGCGTCGAGCGAAGCACCAGTTCAGCGTCGGACACCCGGACCCCTTACTTCCACTTGCTTCCGCTTACTTCCACGCAATGGAATTCAACTTTCTGTTGAAGGAGTCTTCACTCCCTCTTCCGCGCCGTCAAGGGCACACTGGGCTACCGCACCCCTCACGCGGCCACTCTGGACGTTTCCACAAAGCGGAATTAGGCTTCCAGTACGCAGAACGTAGCTACGTACAAGCGGGGAGTCAACCGACTGCCGGGTAGGCTTCTGCTCTTCCGCCAGTCCCGAAAGGAACGCGCCGTGCCGACGTCCAGCGCCAGCACCACCGACTCCGCCCGGTCCTCCGCCAACGGCGGGGTCCAGTCCCTGGAGCGCGCCTTCGACCTGCTCGAACGGATGGCGGACGCGGGCGGCGAGGTCGGCCTGAGCGAGCTGTCCGCGAGCAGCGGGCTGCCCCTGCCGACCATCCACCGCCTGATGCGCACGCTGGTGGCCTGCGGGTACGTACGGCAGCAGCCCAACCGCCGGTACGCACTCGGCCCGCGCCTGATCCGCCTCGGCGAGTCCGCCTCCCGGCTGCTGGGCACCTGGGCACGGCCGTATCTCGCCCGGCTGGTCGAGGAGACCGGCGAGACGGCGAACATGGCGCTGCTGGACGGGGACGAGATCGTCTACGTGGCGCAGGTGCCGTCGAAGCACTCGATGCGCATGTTCACGGAGGTCGGCCGGCGCGTGCTGCCGCACTCCACGGGCGTGGGCAAGGCCCTGCTCGCCGGTTTCCCGCCGGAGGAGGTGCGCGCCCTGCTCACCCGTACGGGCATGCCCGCCGCGACGGAGAAGACGATCACGACTCCGGACGGTTTCCTCGCGGCGCTGGAGGACGTGCGGCGCCAGGGCTACGCGATCGACGACAACGAGCAGGAGATCGGCGTCCGCTGCCTGGCGGTCTCGGTTCCCGACTCCCCCACCGCCGCGGCCATTTCCATCTCCGGCCCGGCGGGCCGGGTCACGGAGGCGGCCACGGAGAGGATCGTGCCGGTCCTCCAGCAGGTCGCCGGCGAACTGTCCGAGGCCCTGGCGACCCAGAGCCCCGCCTGACGGGTTCACGACGACTCGCTCACGAGTCCGTGGGAGCGGCCGGGGCGAAGGCCGCGGCGAGTCGGTCGAGCAGGAGCGCCGCGCTGGGATGCGGGTCGCGGCGCGGTGTGATCGTGTAGATGCCCCGGGTCGGGGGATCCACCAGGCTCACCGTGGTGACGTCGGTGCGCAGTGCGCACGCCAGCACGCCGGGTATCAGCGCTATCGCGTGACCGGTCGCGACCAGGGCCAGCTTGCCGAGCAGATCGGCCGCGGTGAGGTCGATGCGGGCGCTGACTCCGGCGCGGGCGGCGTGCTGGCGCAGGAGGGCCGCCGAACCGTCGTTGTCCTCCACCCAGATCTGTCCGGCCAGCGTCCGCACGTGCACCGGGCCGCGCCCGGCCTGCGGATGACCGAGGGGCAGCGCGACGACCATCTCGTCCAGCCCGAGGAAGCGGCGCTCGACCCTCGGGTCATGGGGCAGTCCCGGCGGTGCGTCCGTGACGACGGCGAGGTCGAGATCGCCGGCGATCACGCGCTGGTGCAGGTCGGGGCTCAGACCGGGAAGCAGGCTCCAGCGGACGGCCCGGGCGCGCTCCAGCAGGTCCCGGATGGCCTCGGGCACGATCCCCGCGGCCAGTGAGGGTGTCGCACCGACGGCCAGGGGCCGGCTGAACGCCCCGTCACGGGCGTCACGTACGGCGCGGACAGCGCGGTCGGCCTCGTTGAGGGTGGCGAGGGCATGGCGCCGGAAGACCTCACCGGCCGGCGTCGGACGCACGCCGCGCGCATGGCGCTCCATCAGGGACACGCCGAGCTGCCGCTCCAGCCCGGCGATCTGCCGGGAGACCGCCGACTGCGTGTGGTGGAGCTCGGCGGCCGCCGCTGACAGGGACCCGAGTCGGCACACCGTCACGAAGGTTCGCCACACCGTCAGGTCCATGATCCCAGTATGACCAGCCGGTATGCACATCCCGCAGGGCCGGCCTGCGAAATCTGCGCTGTTCGCAGCCGCCGGGATGCACCACTGTGGCGCCATGACCACACCGCACACGATCGCCGTCCTCGGCCTGGGACGCATGGGCGACGCGATCGCGACACGACTTGCCGCTCAGGACCGCAACGTCATCGGCTGGACGCGTTCCGGACGCACGTCGGGCGCCGTCAGGACGACCGGCGGCCCGCACGACGCCGTGGCGCAGGCCGGCCTCGTGCTCCTGGCGCTGTTCGACGGTCCGGCCTGCCGGCAGGTCCTCGAAGACGTCCGTGGCGCCCTGCGAGCGGACACGATCGTGGTGAACACCAGCACCATCTCCCCCACCGAAGCGTCGGAACTGGCCCGGTGGCTCGGCCCGTCCTACGTCCACGCGCCCGTGCTCGGCTCGGTTCCGGCCGCCTCCGCCGGTGCCCTGCGCATTCTCGCCGCCGCCGGGCGGGACGCCCTGGACCGCGCCCGGCCGGTGCTGGAAACGCTGGGCTCCGTGCTGACCGTCGGGGATGCCGCCACCGCCGCCGCGCTCAAGCTGATCGCCAACAGCGGCCTCGCCGGCGCGGTCCTCGCGCTGCGCGACTCGCTGCGGCAGGGCGACGCCCTCGGCCTGCCCCGCGCCCAGGTGCTGGACGTGCTCGAACTCGGCCGGCTCGGCGGGCTCGTGGCGCACAAGCGGGCTTTTCTCACCGGCGAGTCCGTCACCGCCGCGGCCGAGTTCACGATCGGTGCGCTGGCCAAGGACATGGCTCTGCTGGCCGCCGCGTCGAACACCCCGTTGCGCAGCGCGGCCGGCCTGGCGGACATCCCCGCCGACCCCGCGGCCGACATCGCCACTGCCGCCACCGTCCCCGCCGTCGAGGACGCCGTGCTCGAACCGCTCCGCGCCTACATCCGCGGGCACGCCACCGGCGACCCCGCCCACTTCCGCGACGCGTTCCTGCCCACCGCCCACGTCGAGGGGATCCGGGACGGCGCGTTCGTCTCGTGGCCCCTGGAGGAGTACTGCGCTCTCTTCAAGGGCCGGCCGGCCGCGGACGAGCCGGCCCGGTCACGCCGCATCGACACCGTCGACGTCCACGGCACCGTCGCGACCGCGACCATGACGCTCCTGCACGGCGCGGACACCTTCACCGACGTCTTCTTGCTCGTCCGCGCCGACGGCAGGTGGCGGATCGCCAACAAGGCCTATCACCGCCGCTCCCGCCCCGCTCCGCTCCGGCGTGCCCTTGGGCCTGATCCGGAAGAGAGGCCCTAGGTGTGCTTTCGGAGAGGTTGGTGACGCGGCTGGCTGGGGTGTGTCCGTAAAGTCCCCTCGTCCGCCCGGAGGGCGGGCCCCGCGGCGTCCGGTACGTGCTCTGGGGGTACCCCCTGCCCGAAGAGCTTGGGGAGTGCAGGGCGGACGCCCGCGTACCGGTTGTACGCGGGTGTTCGACCGGTGCGGCGAGTGGGGGTCCCCCCTGCTCGAAGAGCTTGGGGGAGCGTGCCGGGCG